>JAJZMA010000103.1:2026-3257 GCA_021850405.1 bacterium | reverse complement strand
GGCTCTCTTTCCTGCCCTGAATACATTGTCAGGACCAATCTGTTATCTTTCAACTCTCTTCTGGGGGTGAATTTACACCACTACTGGGGACGCGAGCCAAGGGTTGGCTACGGCAGCATGCAGGCATCAGCGTACGGCTGGCTTGTCGAGAACACCAGCAGCTCGGCCTGCCAGCTTTCCGGTTATCCAAGCCTCACGCTGAGCCAGAACGGTACAACACTCGTCATGCCGCAGGCAAGCTGTCCAATGCTGCTCTGCTGACAGGTACTAGCACACCACTAGCCCCGGTACCTGTTGTTTTGGCCCCTGGGGGAGTGGCTGCGTTTGTGACAGAGCAACCGGGGATTGGTTGCGCTTCGTTCGTGCGGGGCCCAGCACCTCTTTTTGTTTCCCTTACCCTTTCTGGGGGGAGAGGCACCCTCCCACCCGCACAGATAAATGCGGGACTGTGCCTGGGAGGCTTTAGTGTGTGGCCATTTATGGATTCGGGGAGCACATACACTCTTGCAGGCGCCGATCTGGCTGCCATCACTGTTCCTGCCACAGCGTGGGAGAACAAGGAACCAACCTGGCAAAACGGGTATATGGCGGGTGGGCCAGTCAGGAATCGACAGCGCATCTTGCCAAAGCGTCTGCCCGCCAGCACGTTCCCGCGCTACCCCACGGCCAGCGCGCTACTCCACCCTACCGAGAACAAGAAGCAGGGATGCTACATAGTCTGTCTCGGCCACAGCAGCTGCCAGGCGCTCGGCATCAGCGTCCAGCTCCATGGATGCCTCATATACAAAGGCGTAGACAGCAGGAAGTGTCCACTCTCCAAAGCCTGTCACCCGCAGCGCCTGCCTCGGTGCTGGCTGTGATAAGCCAGCAGTGTAGGTCTCCGTGGCAGCCTGGTAGAGAGCACGAAGGTTGCGCAGCTCCAGCTCATATTCATGAATGACAAGTGGGTCTCCATGACCGGCAACCAGCTTTGCCAGAGTGCGGCGCACCTGCCCAATCTCCAGTTCGTACTCGTCCATACCTGCCCCACACTAGAAAACGCCCTACTACCCTGCCCACGCCACGGTAGGCGTACATCCACATCTCTTCCGGCCCTGGTCGCGGGCGTGAGTGCAGTGACCTGGTGCGGACTACAGCCGGTCGTCCCTGCCTAGAAGAAGATGTGATGTATGGCAACAGTGGGTGCAATCAGGATAGCAATGATGTTCATCACCTTGGTCATGGGGTTGAT
>JAJZMA010000103.1:0-2016 GCA_021850405.1 bacterium | reverse complement strand
ACCAGCGGTGTCCTTGCAAGGGTCACCCACTGTATCGCCAGTAACCGCAGCCGCATGGGCATCACTGCCCTTGCCCCCGAAATTGCCTTCCTCGATGTACTTCTTGGCGTTGTCCCACGCCCCTCCCCCTGTCGTCATCTGCAGGGCAACAAAGAGGCCAACAATGATCGTTCCCACCAGCATGGCCCCCAGGGCAACTGGCCCGAGAATCAGCCCAACCAGAATCGGCGCCACAACTGGAAGCAGGCCAGGGATGATCATCTCCCTCTGGGCAGCCCTGGTTACGAGGCTGACGCACTTGCCATATTCAGGCTTGCCGGTTCCCTCCATGATGCCGGCTATCTCACGGAACTGCCGACGCACCTCTATCACAACGCCCCCAGCAGCCCTGCCCACTGCCAGCATGGAAAGGGAGCCAAAGATGAACGGCATGATCCCTCCCAGGAAAAGGCCAACGATAACATCAGGCTGGGTCAGGCTGAACTGGGAAAGGAAGTGCGTACCTGGACTCGGCAGGTGCAGCTGGATCACATGCGTGTAGGAAGAAAACAGGACCAGCGCTGCAAGGCCCGCGGATCCAATCGCGTATCCTTTGGTGACCGCCTTGGTTGTATTTCCCACCGCGTCCAGTGCGTCAGTTACCTTCCGCACATCTTCGGGCCGCGCCGCCATCTCTGCGATCCCCCCGGCATTGTCGGTTATGGGACCAAAGGAGTCTATGGCGACAACTATTCCAGCCATGGAGAGCATCCCGACCGCAGCAATCCCAATCCCATACAGGCCAGCAAGTGCAGCTGCTCCCAGAATACCAATGGCAATGACCAGCACTGGGGGTGTTGCTCCCTCCATGCCGATGGAAATGCCAGCAATGATGTTGGTAGCATGACCGGTCTGGGATGCTCTCGCGATCATCCGTACTGGCCAGAACTGCGCACCGGTAAAGAATTCAGTCAAACCCACAATCACAATCGTTATGGCAACACCAATCACCGCACACCAGAACAGGTTGAAAACCGGATAGGGCAGTCCCGACCCACCAGCGCCGGCAGAGAAGTATCCATGCTGATTCATCAGATAGGTAGCTAAGAAGAAAAGAGGGATAGCGACAATGACTGCCGCCAGCAGACCCCGGTAGAGCGCACCCATGATCCAGCCATTCTTGGGCATCCAGATGAAGTAGGCCCCAACAATGGAAGCTACAATTGCAATGGCACCCAGAATGAGCGGATAGAGTACGTAGGCAAGCACTGGCTTGCCAAGACCTGTGTGATACAGCAGGCTGCCAAGCAGCATGGTGGCTACGGCAGTAACTGCATAGGTTTCAAAAAGGTCTGCTGCCATTCCCGCGCAGTCACCAACATTGTCGCCAACATTGTCTGCAATAACCGCTGGGTTCCTTGGATCATCCTCGGGGATACCAGCCTCAACCTTGCCCACCAGGTCTGCTCCAACATCAGCTGCCTTGGTATAGATCCCACCCCCAAGCCTGGCAAAGACTGAGATAAGTGAAGCCCCGAAAGCAAAACCGGTCAGTGCAGCGAAATCCTGGAATACACCATACGCCAGCACCACCCCGATCAGCCCGAAGCCGACAACAAAAAAACCTGTCACCGCGCCACCACGGAACGCTACCCTCAGGGCCTTGTTGACGCCACTACGTGCAGCCTCAGCTGTACGTAGGTTGGAGCGCACTGAGATGTTCATACCCACATAGCCAGCTGCTCCCGAGAGAACTGCTCCCAGGACAAACAGGACCCCTGTCTGCCAGCCCAGACCCACAGTCAGAAGGATGGCGATCACGACCCCTATAATCCCTATGATCGTGTACTGACGGTTCAGGTAGGCAGAGGCCCCCTCCTGGATCGCCTTGGCGATCTCCTGCATTTTCTCATTGCCCTTGGGCTGCTTCATAACCCAGGTAATGAGATAGGAGGCGTAAATCAGCGCGATAACGCCAGCCAGACCAATCGGCACCAGTATGCTAAGGCTCATGTATCCTCTCAGTAGTGGTTTGGA
>JAJZMA010000222.1 GCA_021850405.1 bacterium | reverse complement strand
GAAACCCGGGGCGGTTCAAAGTGCTCCCCGGCGCCGTACCTCTTTCACCAGAAACTGGGCGTTGTCGGCGGCATCCACAAGCATTAGCTCACCTTTGCACTCCAGCAGGTACACATTGGTGGCGAGCCAGCCCAGGATTGCCCGGTGCAGCGTGAGTCCAGGTGCAGGCTCAGCTATCTGGACAAAGCATGGCTCCTCCTCCCGGCTTTTCGGTCCTGTCATCGGCTGGTGCGCTGCCCCTCCTGTATCTGGCTTTCTACTGGGCTGCGATGAGTCCATGCTTTTTTGCCTGTTCCCAGGTAAGTACTGGACTCCTGGCTGCCAGCACCTCATCCACACGGTCTATGGGCGTTGAATGGGGCGCGCTATGAACTGCATCGGGATCCTCCTCCCAGAGTGACACTATCGCCTGACATGCAGCTGCCAGCTGGTCGAGGGTCCTTCGGGATTCAGTCTCGGTGGGCTCGAACATGAGCGCCTCCCGAACTGTAGTGGGAAAGTAGATGGTTGGTGCATAGGATCCGTAGTCAAGCAGCAGTTTGCCAACATCTCCTGCGCGCAGCCGCTCCGCATGCTGGTCCCCTGCAGCGGGTGTGCAGGTAGCGACCACAAACTCATGCAGGGTGTCAGATGGGACGACCTCCTCAAAAAGACCCAGAAGGCAGGAGCGCAGGTATCTGGCATTGAGGACAGCAGTCTGGGCCACGGCGGCAATACTGTTGCCATAGGTCCGGATATAGGCGTATGCCCGAAGAAGAATGGCTGTGTTGCCGTAAAAGGAGCGTACCTGCCCGATGGAGTCGGTGCCCGTGCGCGTTATTGTGTATTTCCCATCCTTTTTCTGGATCAGTGGCACTGGCAGGAAGGGTACCAGCCGCTCCGATACACCCACTGGTCCAGCGCCGGGGCCGCCGCCTCCATGGGGTGTGGAGAAGGTCTTGTGCAGGTTGAGGTGAACTACATCAAATCCCATCTCCCCTGGTCTGCAGATCCCCACCAGGGCATTCAGGTTGGCACCGTCGTAGTACAGGAGCGCGCCGGCAGCGTGTGCGAGCTTTGCAATCTGTTCAATGTCATTCTCAAAAACGCCCAGCGTATTGGGATTGGTAAGCATAATGGCAGCGACAGTTTCATCCAGCTTAGCCTTGAGGTCTTCGACATCTACGGTTCCTGCAGCCGTGCTGGCAACAGTTTTCACTGACATGCCACAGAGGGCTGCGGAGGCAGGGTTGGTCCCATGTGCGCTGTCTGGTACCAGGACAACGGTGCGCTTCATGTCACCGCTTTTTGCATGAAATGCCTGAATCATGCGCAGGCCGGTCCATTCCCCGTGTGCGCCCGCGGCAGGCTGAAGCGAGAACCGGACCATTCCTGTGATTTCACAGAGCAGCTGCTCAAGCTCATAGAGGATGGACAGGGTTCCCTGTGCATCCTCTACGGGTTGCAATGGATGCAGTGCGGAAAAGCCGGCCAGGCCAGACAGCTCTTCGTTGATGGCCGGGTTGTGCTTCATCGTGCACGAACCAAGGGGGTAGATGCCCTGGTGCAGATTGTGGTTGCGACGGGCGAGTCTGCCAAAGTGTCGTGCCAGATCCGCTTCAGCAATCCTGCCGATTTGGGGCGGCGAGGATCGCAGCAGCTGTGCTGGCACAAAAGACACCAGCAGACTGTCGGAGCTGACCTTATTGACAGTAGGGAGAACTGAGAGTGGGGAAGATGTGTAGTCCTCTGAGAGCTCACAGAGCAGTGGCTCAGGAGCTGCCCAGGCAGAGTTGCTGCGCTTCGCTTGCGGGGCGGCGTCTTGCTGTTTATCTGGCACTACGCTCTCCCTCAGGTACCAGGAGGGTATTGGTGGTGTCTCCTGCTCTATCTATGTATTTTGCAATGTCCTCTTTTTGCGTTACCTCTGTGCAGGACACAAGAAGGCAGTCCTGCAATTCCGGGTAGCTATCCGAAAGAGGTAGGCCTGCAATGACCCCGGCCTCATGCATGGCAGAGGTAAAGGCTGCTGTATCCACAGGAATCTTCAGCACAAACTCGTTAAGGAATGGCTGTTGTGGGAAAGCAAGGGAAAAGCCTGGTATGGAAGTGATATCCTCTGCCAGCCTGTGCGCCATCACGGCACCCCTGGTGACAACATCCTTCATCCCACCTGCACCCATGTAACCCATGTAGGCTGTAGCGGCTAGCGCCAGAAGCGCATGGTTGGTACAGATATTGGACGTGGCTCGCTCGCGCCGGATGTGCTGCTCCCGCGCCTGTAGTGTAAGCGTGAAGGCCCGCTCACCAGAGCTGGTCCTGGTCATGCCGGCCAGTCGCCCTGGAATCCTGCGCATGAGGGCAGCAGTGACTGCCATGAACCCAAGCAGTGGGCCCCCGTAGGACGGCGCTATTCCCAGCTGCTGGGCTTCTCCTACCGCAACATCAAAGCCCACCGCGCCGGCGGGCTTGAGCACAGCAGCAGAAAGAGGGTCTGCGTATGCGATGGCGAGCGCGCCCTGTGAGTGGGCATGCTCTACTGTTTCTTCATGGTCGGCAATGCATCCCAGGAAGGAGGGTTGTGCCAGCAGTACAGCAGCATGCTCTTTCGTGAGGACCGCAGCGGCGTTTGCCGGTGTCACTACACCATGCGTGAGCGGCAGCCAGTCGATCTGGATATTTCTGCCGTGGCCAAAGGTTTGCAGGACGGCCCGAACGTCCGGATGCAGGTCCATGCCCACAGCTACCCTTTTTCGCTGCGTGTAGTCCAGCGCCAGTATCATGGCTTCTGCCGCAGCTGTCGCTCCGTCGTAAAGTGAGGCATTCGAAAGGTCCATCCCCATCAGCTCTGCCATCATGGACTGGAATTCGAAGATAGTCTGCAGCGTACCCTGGGAAGCCTCTGCCTGATATGGGGTGTATGCGGTATAGAATTCCGGGCGGGCGGTCGTAGAGCGGACAATTGCAGGGACAAAGCGGTTGTATACGCCAGCTCCGAGGAAATTGGCAAACTGTTCAAGTGGGTGGTTGAGAGCTGCCCGCTCCTTCATGTGGGCCGAAAGCTCGAGCTCGTTGAATGGCGCTGGCAGGTCCCATTCCTTCTGCTGGAGGTGGGTGGGGATACTGGAGAAGAGCTGGGTCGGAGACGCAACGCCAATCCGGGCCAGCATTGCGTCAAGGTCTGCCTGTGAGTGCGGTATATACGACATAGTCTGCAAATAGTATGGGCAATCCACGGCTGGTCTGCGCGAGGCTGCTTTCCGGGGTCCAGCCAGTCGAGCTGGCTGTGGACGCGTGGTACAATGG
>JAJZMA010000142.1 GCA_021850405.1 bacterium | reverse complement strand
CCCTCCACCCTGGACTGTGCCCCCTCAAGCTGCTTTACCACCATGCGGTTCTGTATGGGCTGGTCATCATCCAGACCCAGCTTCTCCATCAGGGACTGCATCCGCTCGCCCCCAAAAATCCGCATGACATCGTCGTCATAGCTCAGGAAAAAGTGCGTCTCTCCCGGGTCTCCCTGCCTGCCCGCGCGGCCGCGCAACTGATTGTCAATGCGGCGGGATTCATGGCGCTCGGTACCTATTATGTAAAGTCCGCCAAGCTCCTTTACTCCCTCGCCGAGGACAATATCTGTTCCGCGTCCAGCCATGTTGGTAGCAATTGTCACTGCTCCCCTCTGTCCCGCCCCAGCAATAATCATCGACTCCTGCTCATGCCGCTTTGCGTTGAGCACCTCGTTGTGGATACCGCGGCGGTCCAGCATGCCAGCAAGCTTCTCGCTTTTTTCAACGCTGGTTGTGCCTATCAGGACAGGCTGCCCCGCAAGGTGGCGCCGCTCCACTTCCGCGACAATGGCCTTGTATTTGGCCTCTTCCGTGCGATAGATCTTGTCGGTCCTGTCAATCCGTATTACTGGCTGATGAGTGGGTATGGGCAGGACATCCAGCTTGTATATCTTGTGGAACTCTTCAGCCTCAGTAAGCGCAGTACCTGTCATCCCTGCCAGCTTGTAGTAGAGCCGGAAGAAGTTCTGGAAGGTGATGGTAGCGTGAGTACTGTCCTGCTGATTTACAACCTTGCCCTCCTTGGCCTCAATCGCCTGGTGGATACCATGTGACCACCGCCTGCCAGCAAGGGTTCGGCCAGTAAATTCATCTACTATGACTATTTCATCGCCACGGACAATGTAATCCTTGTCCTTCTTGTAGATCGCGTGCGCCACCAGCGCCCTGTCCATGATGTGTGCATACATCGTATTTTCCGGGGCATAGAGATTGGGAATCTGCGTCCACTCCTCTACCTTGGCCATTCCCTCATCTGTCAGCGACGCAGTCCTGGTCTTCTCATCTACTGTGTAGTCCTCATCCTCCACCAGCCGCTTGGCTATCCTGGCGTAGTCATACATGAGCCGGATGTACTCCTCGGCATTGGGAGCGGGCCCACTGATGATGAGAGGAGTGCGCGCCTCATCCACCAGTATGGAGTCAACCTCATCCACAATTGCGTAGTTGAGCCGCCGCTGGACACAAAGGTCCAGCGACCGTGCCATGTTATCCCGCAGATAGTCAAATCCCAGTTCATTGTTGGTTGCATACGTGATATCAGCCAGATACGCCTCCCGACGGGTAACCGGACGCAGATGGTGAAGCCGCTCGTCAGCCGAGGTGTCGTCCAGATAGTCCGGGTCATACAGGTAGGAGTTTTCCGACGTTATGACGCCAACCGACATTCCCAGGGCGTGATACAGGGCTCCATTCCACCCGGCGTCGCGCCGGGCAAGGTACTCGTTTACAGTTACCAGATGGGCCCCTCTACCCGGGAGCGCGTTAAGATAAAGCGGCAGTGCAGCAACCAGTGTCTTTCCTTCACCGGTTCGCATCTCAGCAATTCGTCCTTCGTGGAGGGCTATGCCACCCAGCATCTGCACGTCATAGGGGCGCATGCCAAGGGTCCGTCTTGCCACCTCGCGTACCGCTGCGAATGCCTCGGGCAGGAGCTCCGCCATACCGCGCTCATACTGCTCCCGAAGCTGCTCTTCTGCCTTTGCCTCTGCAGCCTGCTCTTCATCATCCCAGTCATCTATCGCGCTTGCACTGGTGGGGTGGCCGAGAACCGTGTCGGACCGCTCTACTCCAAGCCGCTCGCGAAAATGGCGCGTAAGATCCCTAAGTTCAGCATCGCTTCTGGCTCTCATCCCCTCTTCGAGCTCATTGATGGTAGCCACTGCGCGGCCCAGCCGGCGCAACTCACGCTGGTGGGGATCCCCCAGTACCCGGCCCACGATACCCATATCTACTCCTGTCTTGCCCTGCCAGGGGAGCCCCAAAGCATAGAGGACAGCACTCTACCCCAGCACTGTGAAGTATACCGCGACCAAAACCTCCCAACCAGCCTCGCACACACACAGAAACAACCCTGCCCCAGAAAAAACCGGTGCTCGGGTTGAACGGCCGCCAGCCAGCCAGCCCGACAGCACCCATGGCAGACATGAACACTTCGGCCCATAGGAAAATAGTTTATGCAGTGCTAACAAGAAACTTGCTATTTCGACAGTAATGTTCTATGCTACTGCAATGGTCACACTACAGCCCTCCAGATTAAGTACACCTTGATTTCCCATGCTGTCGGGTCGGTTGAGGCACGGGGCCTGGTTGAGCGTCAGCACATGCTGAGAAAGGGGCGCGCGGAACAGCGGATTCGGCTTTGGACCGCGTCAGCCATACCTGTGATAGTGGTCCTGGCCATGGTTGGGCTGGCAGCCACCAGCATGTTTTCCCATTAACCCATATGTCGAAATGTCGAATGAGGAGGTAGCACAGTCATGAGCAGGCTTTTACTGGCATTAGTGGTGGTGATCCTCCTCTTCGGAGCGGGGACGGCCATTCACGTTATCTGGATCCTCGCGGTTATCTGTCTAATCCTATGGGTGGCAGGATTCCTCTTCCGTCCGGGCCGCCACCATTGGTACTTCTGGTAGGTATCGATGGGAAATAACCGGAGGCGTGCCCAGCGCAAATGCGCAGGGCCGCCACCGGTCTAAAGTCCCTACAACCCATTGCCTGTCAATCACCCTGCAGCCAGCAGTGCGCCTGTCCTGGGGCCCGCAGGC
Organism: bacterium; assembly: GCA_021850405.1. Classification (GTDB taxonomy): domain Bacteria; phylum Chloroflexota; class Dormibacteria; order Aeolococcales; family Aeolococcaceae; genus JAJZMA01. Next base: position 541 of record JAJZMA010000142.1, on the reverse strand, counting down.
GACGGCATCCTGCCACAAAGTGCCATTTCATGTACCCCTTGATGGATTTAATGGCCCGGTGGCCCGGCCAGTGACCCTTGCGGCTGCAAGCGAAGGGCAGCGGTCCTTACGCGTCTACCGCCTGGCCTCCTGCCCCCTGCACGCCTTGCACAGAAACCACCAGTTGATGGGGCACAGTCCCCTGTCGCCCTATCCCTCAAGCGGATGCAGGGTCAGCAACTCTCCCTTGTTGACACCGGCCCCACGGAGGGTACCAGCGGGTAGCTCGATTACCGACTTTGCTCCGCGCACAAAGCTCGTCATGCGCCATGGCTTGATGCTGTCGATCGCGCGCACGACCCGCCCATCGTCATCCACAAAAGCTGCGTCAATTGGAAAGCGCATAAAGAACATGTGGATCGAATTGCAGGGCGAGAGCACCAGCCCGCACCCCTGCTCCAGGCTCTCCCGGAACATCAGGCCCATGAAACGGGCCCAGTAAGAAGCAGCTATGTCCACCCGGGCAGCAACCACTGTGCCCCCTTCCTTCTCGAGCCGGAAC
>JAJZMA010000169.1 GCA_021850405.1 bacterium | reverse complement strand
TGTTCCGCTGCCTGAGATAGGGACAGGAGCGCAACTCCCCGACCCATTGGCACAGTCATGCATATAGCCTTTAAAGCTGTTGCTGCTGGCAACTGCCGTTGGGCCACACGTGTCATTAGCCATAAAAGAGTTATCCTGCAGGACAACCGTATCCCCAGGAACCAGTGCTGGACCAGGGACACTCTGTGCGCTTCCAGCAGGACGGGCGTTGCAGTCCTGAAACCAGACCATCCAGGGCGCCACGGCACTATTATCCACTGAGAGTATCTGTTGCACAACGGCAGTGCCCCCAGCACTCTGGGTTGCAGTGTTGATACCAAGGACACCCATAAAGTAGGTTGGGCTGGTGGCAGTCGCTGTCACCTTTATCCCAAACGCTGTGCTGGGAGGAGCTCCACCTGGTGGTGAGGGACAGAACGCAGTACCCACCACATTCCCACTCAGGTCAGTAAAATACGCAGCCCAGCCATTAGTAGCTGCACTGCCTGTACCTGTCGACGAAATGCTAGTCTCAATCGCAGTACAGATGTCTGCCGTACTGTATGGAACCGGGTTTAGGGCAGTGTTGGTTTTCAGGTCTGCTGTGAGCAGTACATCACCCGACTCTGCCGCCACGTCGGTTGCAGCCTGCAGGGTGCGACTGTGTACATAGGAAGTGCCGGAATCCACCACCAGGCCAACCATTCCCACAAGGACAACAGATACCAGCATAAAGAGGACAACCACCTGGCCACCCTGACCAAAGCGCCTGCTCCTCTCCGTCATTGTTACCCTCGTTTTCTTCATTGTTCCCACTCCCCCTCTTTCACCGCCGCCCGTCAGAGGAAAACCACAACCCACCCGATCCCTTAATCTTGGCATATGACGCCACCGGATACACGGCACCAGCCTTGCATCCAGTAAAGCACCAGAGCGCCCCCCAGATGTTGCAGTCTGGTAACAAAACGCTCCAAAGCGGTCCCAAAGCTGCAGTATGGTGCATTCGCACCACCGAGCGCCAGAAGGCTGCTACGGGTAAAGCCTTTTGCAGCCTGATCCACCCACTTTCGGCATCCGGCGCGCCCCCACAAGCGCCTCTGCCTGGAGCTGCTGGCAGCCTTTCGCATAGCCACTTCCCTGGGGCCCTGGTCTGCTGGCGAGCCAGCGCCATTGGAGTAAACTGACGAGATGAAGACCACCTCGATTCCCAATCCAGAGCTGGTGCGCCAGAAGGCAGCCCTTATCGCCTCCTACACTGACCAAAAGTCCGAACAAAAGGCTGCGTACGAGCTCGACGAGCTGCGCGAACTGGCCCGGACCCTTGACTGCGAGGTGGTCGACTCAGATATGGTCCGCCTGCGGACAACCCATCCGGACACCTTTCTGGGATCCGGCAGTGTGAGTAGCTGGAAGGAGCGCATCGTCAGCTCGGGAGCAACTGTCGTTGTCTTCAACGATGACCTGAGCCCAAGGCAACAACATAACCTCGAGCAGGCGTGGGACCTTCAGGTGCTCGACCGCACCGAGATAATACTTGCCATCTTTGCCCAGCGCGCCCGCAGCGCAGAAGGCCGGATTCAGGTAGAGATGGCGCAGCTGGAGCATCTGCTGCCCCGCCTGGCTGGTGGCTGGAGTCACCTGGAACGGCAACGGGGCGGTATCGGGCTCCGGGGAGGAGCGGGTGAGACCCAGATTGAAGTTGACCGGAGACTCATACGACACAAGATAAGCAAACTCAAAACCAAGCTCAGGGCACTGGAACGACAGCGCTCAACACAGAGGGCAGCCCGGCAGTCTGTCCCTCTCCCTACATGCGCGCTCGTAGGCTACACCAATGCCGGCAAATCTACCCTGCTCAATCATCTGACCCAGGCTGATGTTCTGGCGGACAACCTGCTCTTTGCCACGCTGGACCCCACATCCAGGCTCTTCCACACCAAAAGCGGCAGGAGAATGATCCTCACTGACACAGTTGGCTTCATCCAGCACCTGCCTGCAGAACTAGTGGATGCATTCTCTTCCACCCTCGAGGAGGTGGCCTCAGCATCCATGCTTGCAATCGTTGTCGACGCCTCTCACCCCCAGGCAGCCGCCCAATTAAATACCGTACTGCAGACACTGGCAGACATGGACTGTACCCAGCCCGCGATCCTGGTGCTGACCAAGATCGATCTTGTGGAGGAGCTGCTCCGGCACGAGATCGTGTCAGAGCTCAGCAGCATGGTCAATTCAGACCCAATTGTGGTCTCAGCTGTAAGCGGTGAAGGCATCCCAAACCTGCGCGCTGCGCTAGAGGCCATGGCACAGGCAGCCTTCCCTGGCACAGGCGGGGATCATAGGGCACCAGTGGCACCAGTGGCACCGGCGGCACAGCCCGGTGGCCCTGGGCTGGCCCCTGCCATCTAGCGTCACCTGATACTCCCCCTGTCACAAAGTTACAGATCAGGCTCAAGGCTGTATCGCTCCCTTGGCCCCAATGGTGCATCCCAGTTGATAGAGTAAGCAGATGCCACGCATCACATCATCTGACTGCTCCATCCACTACGATGTCGTCGGCAACGGACCACCGCTTGTTCTTATCGCTGGATGGGGCTGTACCAGCGAGGTGTGGGATCCGATTATTGGAAAGCTCGCATCCCAGTACCAGTGCATCCGCATAGACAACCGGGGCACCGGCCAGAGCAGCTCGTCAGCCCGCTTCTATGGTGTGGCCACCATGGCAAAGGACATTCTGGCAGTTCTGGATGACCTGGGGATTGACAGTGCCCACATACTGGGCAACTCACTTGGGGGGATGGTGGCCCAGGCATTCGCCAGAAACCACCCGGAACGCACCAGAACCCTAACCCTGATCTCATCCTCTCCCGGGGTACCTTCCCTGCCCTCTCACGCTGCCCTGGCTTTCCCAATGCTGCGCTCGATAGGGCAAAAGACAGCCGAGACACTCCATCTGCCACTAATGCACGGTCCAGGGAAAACTCCTGAATTTGGAGGTGTCTCCCTGCCGCCGTTCGACCAGGCCAGCCGCCGGCAGCTGATCGCAACACTCTCCTGGTGGGGCATCATCCAGGCCCGGGGGATCCATGCTCCCTCCCTGATAGTCCATGGAACCAGGGATCCCATCATTCCGCAGGGGAATGCCCGCCTCATGCGTCGCCTGCTCCCCAATGCCAGGCTGCGACTGATCCGCGGCGCAACCCATGGCATACTGAGCGAAGCCGGAGATCTCGTCGCCGCACATGTTCTCGCATTCCTGGCCGCCAATCAGGCAACACTGCCAACACCAGGGCGGAGCAAGGGGCGCGTGCTGCCTGCACCCGCGCTGCCACTGGCCCCGCCGAAGGTACTACCGTCTGGCCTCGGCGGAGTAGCCTAGCCCCTC
>JAJZMA010000088.1:2225-3368 GCA_021850405.1 bacterium | reverse complement strand
TGACTCACTCCTGCTGGGCAACGGTGGGCGTCATGTTGTTGTCATTGGTGCTGAGCACCTTGTGGTAGTGGACACAGGAGATGCACTTCTGGTCGTGGACGCTGGGTCAGCCCAGCGCGTCCGGGAGGCCACAGAGGAGCTGGCGCGGTCTGGCAGGCTGGATCTCCTTTAATGACTGCTTCCATAGGAGCAGTTCACCATCCACGGAGAGGCAATTGCGCTGGGCAGCCGTCGCTGGCATAGGGCGAGAAGGGTAGCTGCGCGTTTGCTGGGGTGTTCCTCTCCCGGGTGACCGATGGCAGCACATGCGGCCCTTTGCCAGTTGGGAGGGGCAGGGGTCAGGACAGGGTGTGCGGGCCTGAGTCGGCGCTGGAACGCTGGGCTGCCGGGCGCGCCTTGGCTGGTGCCGGGGCTGGTACGGGGCGCTGACTGCGGAGAAAGCCCATGGGGTCCCAACTCATTGCTGTCCTGGTTTTTCCGATGGTATTTACCAGTAGCCAGGCTCCTGGGTACTTTCTTGCGGTGGCATCGAGCCTCGCCCATATCCCGGCTGCCATATGAAGCTCGGTTGGCTGATTAACCCCGTGGAGCCTGGCCATGGCTTCCAGTCCTGTAAAGCAGTAGCGGGGCAGTGTGACCTGGTACGCCTTTGTGGGGAGCAGGTTGGGAACCTCCAGTGGAGATGTGTGCCGCTGTTTTTTTGCTGGACGCATGTTCATCCAGGCGGTAACCTCCCTGAGCGGCGCTGAGTCGTCATCCCAGTCTTCGCGGGGATAGACGATTTGCGTACGGCACCAGCGATGTGTTTCATAGGTATGTCCAAGATCCATCCAGAAGTCAATCAGGTTTCTCAGCTCCTGGAGAATGGAATTGCCGTGCTGGCGGCGCAGTGCTCCGAGCCGATTTAAGGTCTCCTCATCCACGTACAATGTCCCGTTGATCTGCTCAATCGGGCTGCCTGCTGGTGCTGTCGCCTTGTTGTCGCCTGTATCAGACATAGCTCTCCTTCCCTGCCTGTCCTGTGTTTTTCCAATTTCCTGCCTGCTCCCGGCTCACCCTCGAACCGGGTGCAGCTCTGAGCCTCATGCCTGGCTTAGGCAGGCGTGCGGGGAGGGGGTAGCAGACTGGTAAAGCATGCTACAT
>JAJZMA010000088.1:0-2215 GCA_021850405.1 bacterium | reverse complement strand
AAAGCGGAGCAACAAAGTGGAGGCAGGCCTGGGACCATGTGTTGGCGCAGGAGACCGCGTCTCGTACTAGCCCGGCAATCCTCTCACCGGCGGCTGCATCCAGTTCTGTCAGCGCATAGGAGACCGGCCACATGGTTCCATCGTCCAGCTTTGCCTTGTCACTGAAACCGAACGTTGCGTACCTGCTCTTGAACTTGTGGGCGCTCTGGAAGAAGCAGATCACCTTTTCCTCAAGAGCGTAGGCTGGCATGCCGTACCAGGTTCTGGGCGAGAGGGCAGGCTCAGTTGCCATAACGATTTCATGGAACCGTTGCGCCATCTTCCTGTCAGACTCTGGCATCTCTGCGATCCTGGCAAGTAACTCTGCTTCCCCGTTGGCTCGGTCTGCGTCCAGCTTCAGCTCCCTGGCGCGCTCCTTCATCGCAGCCCTTTCCTCGGCGGAGAATCCGCTCCCGTCGCGTGACACTGATTTTTTGGCAGCTATTTTTTTGCCTGATTCTTCGACTGTATTGTTAGCCAAAACAGGTTCTCCATTTGTTTATGGTCTGGCATGGGCACGCTTGCAAGATGGGCGGCAATTAACCGTCCGTGGGCAGCAAGCATGATGCTTCCAGATTGTCCCACAGTAGAGGCCGTAGGCATCTTTGATTGGCTCCCCCGATCGAAGGGGAACGCTCCCCGGGGCCGCAAGTTGCTGGATAGCAGAAACATTGGGGTAGCTACCTGAACAGTGGAGCCTTTGCGATAGTGGGAGTGGGAGCTGGGTAGCCAGTGCTCCAGGCGCGCTACGGACCAAAGGAGCAGCGCAAGCCCTTTCCCAGGGTAGTGCGCCACGAGCTTATGGGATTTGGCGCGCACGTCGCGCGCGCGTCTCATGTAGACGGGGAGGGGAGTCCCAGGCGGCACTGCTCCTTCCCGACTGGAGCGAAACTGGTCGGGTTAGCCTGGCCAGCCAGGACTAAAGATGAAGCCTGGGTAGTGCTTTTTCGTACAATGAGTGACTATGACTACTGAAGTGCATTTTGGAACCGATGGCTGGCGTGGCATAGTGGCGGATGACTTTACCTACGAGAACGTAAGGCTGGTAGCCCAGTCAGTGGCGTTGTACCTCGCATCCGACAAGAGATCCATTGTGGTGGGGCATGATACCCGGTACTGTGCCGAGCTGTTTGCGACCGAAGTGGCGCGGGTGCTTGCTGGCAATGGTCATTCAGTTGTCCTCCTGGACCGGCCGGTACCGACACCTGTTGTGTCCTGGACGGTGGTGGAGCAGAAGGCTGCTGGCGGGGTTATGGTGACTGCGAGCCATAACCCACCCGAGTTCAACGGCCTTAAGTACAAGCCTGACTATGGAGGCTCTGCAAGTCCCGAGATTACTGCCGAGCTGGAGAAGCAGCTGGTCGTGGCGCAGAGGAATGGTGCCCGCATGGTTACCATGGAAGAAGCTAGGGCTTCCCACCTTGTAGCCATGCTGGATCCAGTCCCGGCATATGTGGCGCAGATTGGGCGGATTGTGGATGTGCCGCGGGTCTCTGCTGCCGGCCTCTCGATCCTTCATGAGCCCATGTATGGCGCCGGCCAGGGGCTGGTGGCGCGGGTGCTGGGCCAGGGCAAGACTACCGTAACTGAGATCCACGGGGAACGCAACCCTGGATTTGGCGGCCTCCATCCAGAGCCCATAGACCGCTACATGAGCGAGGCCATGGCGAAGATGAAGGCAGGTGGATTCGATCTGTGCATAGCCAACGATGGAGATGCGGATCGCGTCGGCATTATCGATGAGAATGGGCAGTTCATAAACCAGCTGCAGGTTGCAGCCCTCCTGTCCATGTATTTGCTTGAGAAGAGACAGATGAAAGGGGCGCTGGTACGGTCGCTGACATCTACCTCCATGATGGACAAGCTGGGTGAGCGGTTTGGCGTAGACGTTCATGAGACCATGGTGGGCTTCAAGTACATTGGCCCCAAGATGATGGAGCTGGATGCCATCCTTGGTGCAGAAGAGTCGGGCGGCTTTGCGTTCCGGGGACATATTCCTGAGCGGGACGGAATTCTTGCGGGCCTGCTCATTGCACAGATGGCGGTGGATTATGGGCTGTCCGTTTCTGGCCTGGTCAAGCATCTGGAGTCACTCGTTGGGCCACACCGCTACGCAAGACATGACATAAGGCTCGAACGCGAGGGCTATGGGGAGAAGAAAGAGAAGTTTTATCAG
>JAJZMA010000234.1 GCA_021850405.1 bacterium | reverse complement strand
CGGGACCGACGCTAACAGGCCTGGATCAGACAGCTTCCTCATCAGTTGCGCTAGATGCGAGTGACATGACCGGAACTGGCGCCGGATGGAACATTACGGCCACATCCACCACCTTTGCCGATGCTGGTGGCGCAACCCTGCCCACGACCGCTACCACGTTTACCGCAAGTTCGGCCGTTGCGGGGTCTGGCAACTGCAACCTGCCTACCAACAGTATCGCCTACCCCCTTCAGTTGCCAGCGGCCAGCACTGCGCCTACAGCCGTCATTATCTATAACGCAGCCAACAGCACTGGTGAGGGGCCGAGTGTGGTGACGATGGATTTCGCCACCGCCATCCCATCCAGCACCTATGCACAGACCTACAACTCGACCTGGACATTCACGATTGTCGCTGGTCCATGACGGCAGGGGTGGGATAGCTATTGGGACCTACGGCTGTCGTGCTTGAGACCGCAGGGAAGATAGCACTGGGCAGAGGTTTCCACTCTGCCTTAGCCGGTCTAAAGTTGCGTGCCGTGGCACTCGCCGCCGAGTCACTTTCGTTTGTGTCGGTGCGATTTGTGGGCAGCTGGCCGCTTGGCTGATGCACGTGGCACCCCGGTTTCAGTAGTGGGACTGGAGCTGACAGGCTCTGGAGTGCTGGCTGAAGCTGCTGCGCCCACTCCCACACCTGGATGCCCCACTGCGCGTTGCTGTTTTCCCCGGCGCAGCCTGGTACCTCCTGCAGTAGAGCGGTCATACAGCTCGCCACCCACTGCGCCGCCAATCACTGTGATCTGTCCCAGGAGCATGGCGTAGGCAAGGAGCAGAAAGAGCAGTGCAAAGGTGGTCCCGTACGAATCAAACCCGTGGCTTAACCTGAAATAAAGTGGAAAGGCAAGGGTGACTGCCTCAAACAGGCACGCAGCCGTAAGCGCTGCTCCAAGTACCTGGCTCCAGCTCTGCCGCACCCGCGGAATCACCCTGTATATGGCGCCAAAGAGCAACAGCCCGTCCAGCACTCCTGTCACTATCTGCACCAGCAGCGGTAGGGAGCTGTCCCTGAGTGAAGGTGGCACCCCAGCAATATCGCGCATAAGCGACAGCGCCGAAGACGTTGCCAGGGCTATGATCAGCAGGACGGCAAAGAGGATGACCATGGCGGCCGCCATGAGCTTCTGTCGCAGGACGCCCCTGGGTTCTTTGCCATAGAGCAGGTTCAGCACCTGGTCCATCATTCCAAAGAGGGAAATGCCACTCCAGAAGAGCCCTGCAATACTGACCACCACAAGTATCCCAGCATCGGCGCGGTAATGGGTGAGAGCCGTGAGTATTGCTCCCTGGTTCTGCCTGCCAAAGAGGGCTGCCACCGTCCTTGCCAGGAGCGACCCAGCATGTTCTCCCCCGGGGAGCAGGCTTGCTCCCGTAATCGTTATCAGGGTGATCGGGAAGAAGGCAAACAGCGCATTCCACGCCAGCAGGGTGGCCAGGTTTGGCCCCTGTTTCTCCAGATAGCGGGCCAGAATGCCCGCTGCCAGCAGCCTGTGACTCCTTTGCTGCCCGGTGGGCGGACGCAGTCCCTTGTCATGGGGTCGATCGGGGCTCCTTGTTTGCTGTATTCTTTTCAAGGCATGTCCCTTCTGTAACTGCCGCGACATCCCACTCGTTTGAGCAGGAGGTGGGGCTCCTGGAGCCCCTCTTGTGGATACTGCCCCAGGCGCCCTAACCCATGCGAGGTTTGTTCATAAGGATTTTATCGTCAGGTGACAAGGTCAGGCGTACTCTGGCCCTCACCGTCTGGAGTTACATCTTTTGTCAGTCGCCGGCCCGGACATAAGGACAGCGTTTGCCTCGTTCTTCCAGAAGAATGGTCACCTGCTGCTATCCAGTGCTCCTCTTGTGCCTCACGGGGACAGAAGCCTGCTCTTCACCGTGGCTGGAATGGTCCCACTCAAGGCCTATTTCCTCAGACAGGATACGTCACCAGCAGGAAGGCTTACGAGCTGCCAGAAATGTTTCCGTACCGAGGATCTGGAGCAGGTGGGGTTTACTGCAAGGCACCACACGTTTTTTGAGATGCTTGGCAACTTCTCAATTGGCGACTATTACAAGGATGAGGCAATTGCCTATGCCTTTTCGTTTCTCACCAGGGATCTGGGCCTGGACCCACGGCGACTCGCATTCACCATCCACCCAGATGATGAGGTGGCCCGCAAGGCGTGGAAGAAGGTTGCCGCAGTCGGAGACGACCGGATCGTGCCTTTGTCTGAAAACTTCTGGGAGATGGGAAAGGGATTGCCTGGCCCGTGTGGGTATGACAGCGAGCTTTTCTGGGATACGGAAAAGACGTGCTCCTGCGGCAGGAGCAACTGCCAGCCCGGGTGCGATGGCGACCGCTGGCTTGAGATCTGGAACCTGGTTTTTATGGAGTTTGACCGCACGCAGGACGGAACCCTGTCACCCCTGCCGCGCCCATCCATCGATACTGGCATGGGCCTTGAGCGCATCACAGCAGTGGTTGAAGGGGTAGGGAGCAACTTCGACACCTCCCTCCTTGCGCCACTCGTGCAGGGGTTTGCCTCCCGCTCTGCCAATCCTGACGCCGACAGCGCCGCATGGAGGGTATGCGCAGACCATGTGCGTGGCGCGAGCTTCCTTGTGGCCGATGGCGTGCTGCCCGGCAACGAAGGAAGAGGGTATGTTCTCCGCCGGCTGATTCGCCGTGCAGCACTGTTTGCGCGCCGGGCAGAGCTGACTGGTGGACTCGCAGCCGGGGTGGGAGAGCTGGCCTCACTCATGGGAGAAGCCTATCCGGAGCTGCACGAGCGTCAAGCCTTTATCCAGGGCGTGATACAGACCGAAGAGATGGCCTTTGCACAGACCCTTGATGCAGGGATGTCGCGGCTGGATCAGCTCCTTGCCCAGGCAGGGAGCGGCGCTACCCTCTCAGGACAGGATGCATTTCGCCTGCATGATACGTATGGTCTTCCGGTAGAGGTTACCGTGGAACTGGCGCGGCAACAGCGGGTGGCAGTGGACATGGCTGGCTTTCAGGAAGAGCTGTCCCGCCAGCAGGAGCGCAGCCGCTCATCTGCCCGCACCCAGGGGAACAAGGTTAGCGAGGTGCCTTCAGCGACAACAACTTTTGTTGGATACGACCAGCTTGAGATCGACACCCAGGTAATCTCGGTGCTGCCAGATGAGGTGGCAGGGCAGGGACACTTCCTGGTTTTCCTGGAGGAAAGCCCCTTCTATGCCGAAGCTGGTGGCCAGGTCGGAGACAGCGGCACACTGAGATGGGAATCAGGCAGCGCACTGGTGCTGGACACCACCTACGTGGCCGACAAGGTACGTGCCCACCATGCGACAGCAGACAGCCCTCCGGCC
>JAJZMA010000005.1 GCA_021850405.1 bacterium | reverse complement strand
GCAACATCCCTGTGAGAGTAGACAAACGGCTTGCCACAGGGGTCGCTCAGGCGCCCTCTTGGGGCCCGAGCGTCTGGTCTCTGTCCCGTCTCAGCCCTGGTTCGCGGATGGGAGGAAGCGATCTTATTCTGGACGATGATCAGGGTTCCTGGGCATCCTCTTTAGTTCGCGCCGAAGCGCAAAAAGTGCGAGCAGATGAGCTAGAGCAATTCCAGGAATTTTTTTAAGCCTGTACACCTTGGTCACTCCAGCGACCCGCACCCGATGGTGTACCGGCCGCTCAACGACCCGGAGTCCACATGCTACGGCACGGGCATTGAACTCCCACCAAAAACCTTCTTTGAGCCTCCCTATGTCCCCGTTCAGGATCTTTTGCAGGCTTGGCCTGGTCAGGATGAGAAAAGGGCATGAGGGATCGTGGAGACGCACCGGAAATAAAATCCGGTATACGCATTTGAAGGAGCCGGACATAATCTTTCGGTACACTGGGTCAACCCTGGGGTGCCGGTAGCCCACAACAAGATCGGCGTCATGGATTGCGGCGACCAGGCTCGCCATATCCGCTGGATCACACTGGCCATCTGAATCAATAAACGCTATCAGGTCGGCCGTCGTGGCCCGTAGACCGTCAATGACGGCCCTGGAATAGCCCTTCCGCTCGGCAGATGTTAAAACCGTAAGAGGGAGGGCATTCGCAAGTCCATTCAGTACCTGCAGGGTGTTGTCGGCTGAGCCATCTTCACACACCAGAAACCGGACAGGTATTCCGTCCTGTACAGCCACCTGATCATAAAACTCATTCAATACCTGGCCAATGCCATCGGCCTCATTGTGTGCGGGTAGTACTACTTCGATTGAAGGAGACGCACTGCTTTCAGCGTGATCCGGGGTCTGTATTTCCCTGGCCGAACTCATCTGGAGAGCAGGAGCTTATCCAGACCGGCAAGCTGTTTGGCATCGGTATGACTCTCGTACCATGAGATGGTCTCTTTCAGGCCATCATGCAGATTCCATGAGGGGGTCCAGTCCAGCTCACTACGGCACTTTTTGAGGCTTGCGGCACGGCTCATAACCCCTACTGGCATATCGATCTCCCGCTTTATTTCCGATGGATGCCAAGAGAGGATACCGAAGATCTCTTCGATGAGCTCATCGATAGAGATATGTTCATCTGTCCCGATATTGATAGCCTGGCATCCATTGAGTCTGGCACCTGCCAAAGCCATTCCGGTAACGGTGTCTTTCACGTAGGTGAAGTTACGTGTCTGGCTACCATCTCCCCATATGGGGTATGGATCCATCCTTGCAAGTGCCTTCGCGACAAGGGCGATGACCGCATGGCTCTCATTTTCCCGTGGACCATATGCCGTAAATATCCTGCACGCAACCGTGTCTATTCCGAACTGACGGTGGAACGCGCGAAGTTGAAGCTCACCCATGAGTTTTGCCCAGCCATACTCCCCATCCGGAAAGGCCCTTCCCTGTACCTCAAACCCTGCCTCGCTCTCTTCAAGGAGATTGGTTGCTGTAGCGTCTGTTTGAAGCGAGACCGGGTATGCGCACGCTGAGCCCGCGTAAATTATCCGGCCACAACCCACAGCGGCTGCTGCAGCAAATGCTGCATGATCGCAGATCAGGTTGTTAACACACTCAACTGGGTGAGTGTCGATGTAACCTCTCCCTCCATGAGCATTGGCAAGATGAAACATGACCTCACAGCCAGCTGCTGCCGCCTCTACTTTATCCTGGGACCTAACATCTCCCTGGACAAAGTTGACATCCTTTGCCATCGACCCCAGATTCTCCAGCTTTCCACTGCTCAGGTCGTCCAGGACAGTCAAATGGGCACCAGCCTTGAGGAGCAATTCTACGAGATGACTTCCAATGAACGAAGCACCGCCCGTTATCAGAACTGAGCGGCTGGCGTAGAAGCGTAAAGCAGCTTCCCAGGCTGGGTCTCCTGCCGTTGTGGTCATCACACATCCCTCCGATTGGGCAGTAGGCTAACATCTTATGTTGCCAGGAACACAGGGTTTACCGTTTTGTGACCTTAAAGCACAGCAGCATTCCGTATCTCGGCGCCCCCCCCCCTGGCCCACAACCGCACACTTACCACCGTGCTCGCCGCATCTGGCAGTGCCAGACTTGTCGTGCCCCATCCTGACCCGCACTGTGGCCCTGCATCTAGCGCAAGGGAAAATGGCCTTCCTCCAGGTCTGCTGGGCAACTTCGCAACCAGGGTCGCGCCATGCTGCAGGCAATACTGGAACTGGAGTTTGCTCCCCTTCCAAATTTGACCCGGTGCTACCTGTATTACAGCTCCCAAGGCGTCGCGAGCGACGATGTAGTCTCCATTCAATAAAGGCGGCGGGCTCGTATAGCCAGGAAAGATAGCTGGAGCAGTAGGACGCTCTGGCCCACCAACCGCGTAGATGGAGGTAAGCCATGGAAGCCCATGGATGCTGAATTCTGCGCGAAGAGGAAATGCAGCGGTCCCCAGGAACCGTACCAAAGGTAGGTCTCTCAGCACCGGATCATATGTCATTGGCGCCAGGACGTTTTCGGGAATGTCAATCCAACGGACACCCAACCTGTGTAGATAGGCTGACATTTCTGCAGGGCTGTTCATGTGGAGCAACGGCAGGGCCATGCGTCCATCCAGGTATAAAACATGTTGAGGAGCACGAAGATAGAGCGTGCGTGGATCAAGGGTAGCGACCATCTGCCCCCCAGAACTATGCTGATTCAGCCACTCCCAGGCTAGCAAGTCTCCACTCAGGTTGACCCACAGGCTAGCTCTTCTGGACCCAGGATTCTCCAGCGACCACATGAAGTTGACAACTCCGTTAGGCAGCGCCGGGGTGATAACGCCAAACTCGGATGGGCCGGCGAGGCCCAAACCGAAGCCTATGGCGGTCGACAAAAGCGCGGTAACGTCCAGCAAAGCAATCGTGAAGATGCCAGCGAAGAACTCCATGCGGCCACGCGCGCTCCGTATTCGGATGGACATTGCGGAGAGTGCGCTGCCAGCAATGATGGCTGTAATGGGGAATAGTGGTAGCAGATAGCGGGTCCAGTACCAGCCCGGAGCGAGGAGGATCACCACAAATGCCAGATTTGTGATAGCCAGCCATCGCAACACTGCACGGTTCCTTCCAGGAGAAAACAAAGAATACAATAGGCCAGCCAGACTGCCAACTACAATTCCGACCCGTCCCATTAGCGCTGTGGTTCCTTCAGACAGCGTGAGCGGCAAACTCGACATCCGCCATCCACTGAGTGCCGACGTCCTAAGATCTGTCAAAGTAGCAGTGAATAGCTGATTGTTCAGGGCGCGTCCGTGCCACATACTGGTTAGCAATGGATAAACTGGGTCTCCCACGCCAACCCAATCCCTCAGCCACCATGCG
>JAJZMA010000086.1 GCA_021850405.1 bacterium | reverse complement strand
TGCTGCCGTACAATGGCATAGCCGAGGTGGCTGACCTGTTCATGCGGCTGGGAGACAGGATAGCGGCAGTCATTGTTGAGCCGGTTGCGGGCAATATGGGGGTGGTGGCTCCGGATCCGGAATTTCTCCCGCAACTTCGCAGGCTCACCAGTCTCCACGGGAGCGTCCTGATATTTGATGAGGTAATGACCGGGTTCAGGCTGGCGCAGGGAGGCGCGCAGGAGCTGTACGGCTGTCGGCCGGATCTTACGTGCCTGGGAAAGGTCATAGGTGGGGGGCTGCCAGTGGGCGCTTATGGTGGAAGGAAGGAGCTTATGTCACTCATGTCTCCGTCGGGGCCGGTTTATCAGGCTGGCACCATGAGTGGCAATCCTCTGGTTATGGCTGCAGGTCTGGCAACGCTGGAGCAGCTTTCCTCCCAGCCTCCATACGACTACCTTGAAAAGACCGGCAGTGCGATGGAAGATGGGGCACGCGCAGTGCTGCGGCAGCGTGGAATAGGTTCGGCTGTGAACAGGGTAGGCAGTATGATATCGCTCTTTTTTGGCGTGGACAGTGTACGGAACTACAGCGAGGCTGCGATGGCATCCAGGAGCATGTTTGCCAGGTTCCATCAACAGCTGAGGCAGTTGGGGGTGTTGTGGCCGCCATCCCAGATGGAAAGTGCGTTTCTTTGCGTCGCACATGGAGCAGGTGAGGTGGACCAGGTGCTCAGTGCACTTGCGAGCTATGAGCCAGCGGTATAGGGACCTCCGGCCCCAGGAGCGCTTCCTGCAACCGTGCTCACATCAGTCCAGCCTTTGTATAACTGGCTGCCTCCCCGGTTGCTTCTGTTTCGTGCCAGAGCGGGCACTTCCCGGTTATAGTGGGCGGTCATGACACCCAGGCTTTCCAGGCGCATTGGCATGGGGCTGGTGTGAGGGCGAGACTTCTCGCAAGAGGGCACACTCCTGCGGGCCCTGGCTATCGCTACCGGGCCACGGGGCGTTCGCGTCCCCGGCACAGCCGTCCGCGTCTGCTCATGCGAGGCCGTCGCTCCTTTGCATTGATATGGAGTGCTGTGTTTGCTGGATTTATGGTGGCGCTTGTCGGCGCAACGCCTGCTGGAGCAACGGGCACAGGCACATCCGGAGTTGCAGTAAACGTTTTGGTCAACCTGCCTGTTGCAACCATTGGTACTCCCTATTCAGCCCTGCTTACCATTGCACCCAGGAAGGGCAGTCTCCTGGGCCCGGGCTGCTACCGGATCCTTGCCGGCAACCTTCCCGCCGGCCTGCATCTGGCAAGCTCTACGCTTTGTACCAGCAAAAAAGAGGCAGCGAGCCTGTCGGCGCAAATTGAAGGGACGCCTGTGAGCGAGTCTGGTCCACTCTTTCCTGTGTCGGTGGATTTCACTGTCCTCTATCTCGGAGTAAGCTCCCACATCCCGTTGCCTTCGGCAGCAGTTGCAGCGGCTCCGGTAGCCGGTTTTGCTAGTCGCACTCTGCTGGAGACACCTCCATACCTTTCGCCACAGGTGGGTGACCAGTATGCTGGGCTGGCCCTGACACATATCTTTTGCCCAGCACATGGGGAGTGCGTTGTTACCGGCGAATCCCACAATCCGAAAGCTGTTGCCCAGCTGCCCAGGGCAGGCTCCCCCCCTGCATATGTGCCAGTGCTCGCGGGCGCTGGTCCTGGAGCTTCACGTCTGCTTGAGGGTGGGGCGTTTATCGCCAGGGTACGCAGCATAAGTCCTCTCTCGCTTTCCATTTTGCGCAGTGGTATTGCTGGCTCATTTGCCGCTTTTTCGTGTACACCGGATGCTGCCTACTGCGTTGGTATCGAAGCTGCAGCTTCGAGTAACTACTCCTCTGGCACCTCTCTGCTGGTTATGGGCAAAGGTGGAGCGACGTGGAATGCAATGGAGCTTTCCACCGCTGGGGGAGGGCCTGGAGTTTCCGACCTGCTGCTGGACGCAGTTGCCTGTCCTGTTGCCAACAGCTGCCTCTTCGGGGGGAGTGGCAAGGTCCGGCTGCCTTCTTCCGCAAGAGGAGCCACTACCCATCCTGCTCCCAGTTTTACGCCTGGCACCGGGACTGGGAGCGGACCTGCAACTGCAAATACAGCTGCGCTTACACCGGTCGGCGTGGTTATCAATGGAGACCCTGCGAGTGTGTCTTCCCTTTTCACCCATATCCACCTGCTTACCGGTCTTGCAGATTCTGTCGGAGCAATTGCTTGCAGCTCTGCGCAGATCTGCATGGCTGCTGGAGGTGCCTTCCGCTCCTCCTTGCAAAGTGGAGTAGCGGGGATCGTACTGACGATGGATGGGGGCAGCAGGTGGGAGAACTATCAGGCGGTGGCGCTCAATCCGGACCCTCCACCGTATGCGCAGCCGGCTCCGCAGCCCTATCTCTATCTCGGCCGTGGGGAGGTGCCGTTTGGGCCCCTTTCTTCCATGGGCTGTGCGGAGGGTCTCCCGATGGTATGCACTACGGTCTGGCCTGCATGGCCAGCGGCGGTAGCATCTCTCTGGGATGGGACGCAGTGGCTTCCGGGCCTGGTGCCGCCGATTGCATACGGCCTGGCAGATGGTCTTTCCGGGCCGGTCGCCTGCAGCTCCCGCAGTCACTGTTTTCTCCTCTCCAATCCGGTTGAGGTCTGCTCGGGCGGGGTGCCTTGTCTCTACTCCGGGATACTGGAGAACAGTCAGGATGGGCAGTTCCAGCGCTGGGGTCTGGCTGGCCTCGGGCCAGTCTCGGGAGACAGCCCGCACCTCGCAGATATCGCCTGTCAGCCAGCTGGGCAGTGCCTGGCGGTGGGGAACTGGTCCCGGGGCGGAAGTGCCCTGCGCACAGTCTTTCCGCTGGTGATGCGGCCGCAGGATCCAGCAAGAGTGGTGAGCGCGGTACAGCCTTCCTGGCAGCTGCCTTCCGCTGTGGCAGCTACCGCAGTGGCAGTGGTCTCTGTGGGGGCAGGTCTCAGGGCAGCCTTGTCGGTCGTGCCGGCGCTGGGGTACATTTCAGCGGGCACGGGAGTGGTCGCGATCGCGGTGGGGCTTCCCGCCTGCATTTCTGGCACCGCAGCTGGGTGTATTGCGGTTGGGCTTGGAGCGGTTGGCGTGCTGACGTTTCCGCTTCGGTTGCTGCTTTTTGTCGTCTCAGGTGAACAGGCTGCAGAGAAAAAACAGCGCGAGGCTGCCGGACCCCAGCAGGAATAGCTGCTCGCTCCCCTGGGGTCCTTGCATTTGCATGGTGATCGCTAGACTGGACCGCAATCCTTTCGCCCAGAAGGAAGGAAGGTTTCGCATTCAACATCATGCTCGCGTCCCCAGTAGTGGTGTAAATTCACCCCCAGAAGAGAGTTGAAAGATAACAGATTGGTCCTGACAATGTATTCAGGGCAGGAAAGAGAGCCAGTGATGGCGGAGCTATTCTTCC
>JAJZMA010000179.1:1335-3441 GCA_021850405.1 bacterium | reverse complement strand
CTCTTTGGAATAATTGCCATCCTGATCGCCCACCAGTGCTGACCTGCCCCAGTGCACGCCTGTCTGTAAAACTCCTCCCGCAGTGTCATCTCATGCGTGCAACCACACATGCGGGCCGGAACTGCGTGGCGCCGTCATCTGACGCATCTGGTGAATCTGTTCCATGGTCAATATCTCGCAGAGCTGGTCCAGACAATCCACAGATCTAGTTACCGCGTGTCGGCACGATGCAGGATACAAGGGTGACATACGTACCGGAGAAAGACGAAAGGCCTGGTCTTCGGCCTGGCCCTTTTTTCCTAGTGCTGGCCCGCGCTTCCCGAGCCAGGCGTGCCGCCGCTCACCGGGACCGGCTCAAGCAGTCCCATCCTGATGACACCCTCGGCAAACGCACGTACCAGACAAAGCGCCCACAGGAACTCGACCGTCTGTGTGAGAAGGGCAATCAGGCAGACAACCGCCATAAATCCTATCGACACTGTCAGCGCCATCTTTCTGTTAACTGTTTCAACGGCGTACCACAGAGGAATCGCCCCAAAAAGCAGAAAAGCAAGATCCCTCTCTCCAGAGACAAACTGCGCCACCAGCACAAGGCCCGTATAAGCCGCAACGCACATGGAAGCCAGAAGAACACGCCTGTGATCCATTGTCATCATGGCCAACTCCCTGAAGTAGTGGATCTGATCCTTCTACTCTACGCCTAAACCGGACGGAAATCGATAGGCAAATGTGACGATCCTGTTATCATCCAGTCCCAATCATCCGTCTGCCTTCTCCAGCCCTCTTTCCTGTCTCCCCCCAAAGCCATGACAGTGCAGAGAGGCTGCCGTTTGGCCGATACTTAGGCACATGGGACCAAGTACCTCTAATAGCGCTCCAACGCGTCCTGCGGTCGAACCAAGCGAGCTACCGCCAGCCCCACCCCGGCAAGCGAAGGCAAGGCGGGACTGGGTGGGAATTGTCCTCCTGATCCTGCTGGGACTATTCTTCATCACTGTTGGGGCTGCTGATATTCCCACTTCTCTCGCCTACTCCAGCTCAATGATCTGCGGAACCCCAGCAGCTGTCAGCAGCAACTGTCGTGAGTTCATCCATACCTCCATCCAGAGCGGAACTGTACTAACCCAGGATGGAGACAAATATGCCACCAGAGTCGCGTTTGCCAGCTCCCTGGCTCCCACAACTACAGTGCAGGCGGTTCTGGCACTCCATCACGGCCAGCCCGTGGTGGTGGAAACCTGGCAGGGACGGGTTATCTCCATTACGCCAGCAGGCGGGACCACAACCACCCTGAACAGCCATGTACCGCTTTACTACTGTCTTCTGTTCATACTTGCCGGTCTGGGCTGCCTTATACTTGGGCTGGTTACTATCCGCCACCCATGGCGCCGTTCAAGTACGGCTCAGCCAGCAAACTAGGGGCACGGGTTTAGCCCAACCGCAATAACACCTCCCAGCTGCCGCCCCCGCTGAAGAGTTACCCGATCCAGTTGCCAGTGCGCTCCTGATTCAGCATCCCTAACCATAAGCTGGTGCATAGCAAAACGCCAACCTCCCCCAGTGCCCAGGGTATGCCGCTGCGGCCCAGCGGACCCAACCGCAAAAAGCACAGCTCCATAAGCTTGTGCGGCCCGCCCCGTCTGCAGGACCAACCCGGCTCAACCGGGGCGCAGCTGAGCTACTATCAGGCTGCGCTGAAAGTAGACAGCTCGGAAGGATCGACGTCTTCAGGAAGCTCAGCGCGCCAGGGGAGCATCAGATCAAAGACCACTTCCTGTACCGCCCAGAGGCAGTCCATAACCTCGGTAATCTTGAGCTGGCGCCGGGCCTCGATCTCCACGACCGCATCAAATGCAGCCTGGTCGCCCGTAAGACGCACTGACCGGCGCGCTACCGTGAACACCCTTGCCGACATGCTGCGCAGGTCATCCGGAACCTCCTTGATTCCCTGGAGATGGGTCTCTTCACACGCCTCGATAACCTGATCGACCCGTTCGATCAGACGCCGAAGCCGACCCCGTTCCTGGATATCCCGGCGATGGCGATGCCTGGCGGCATGCACCTCTACTGTCGCTGCTTCAATCAACATTAAAATGCCCCACTAAA
>JAJZMA010000179.1:0-1325 GCA_021850405.1 bacterium | reverse complement strand
TTCAAACCGTGTGACCTGAGCGTAAGCCCCCTGACGTATTGACATCAATAGCACGTTTCATGTCAAATTGATGCATGGACCGCATCAATTCCGATATTCTGCAAACCTTCCTCCTGGCTGCAGATACAGAACATCTGGGTCGCACGGCGGATGGAATGAACGCCGAGCAGTCAACCATCTCCAGAAAGATAGCGCGCCTGGAGGAGGAGGTGGGAGTGCCCCTGTTTGAACGGGTGGGTAGAAGCGTGCGTCTCACGCCAGCAGGAACACGATTTGCCCACCGCTCGCGGAGGCTGCTTAACGAATTGCGGGATGCGATAGCAGAGGCGCAGGGCAGTGTTTCTCCGGAAACGGGAGAAGTGCATCTGGGCTTTCTGCATACAGTCGGACTGCGATGGCTCCCAGAGCGCATTGCAGCATTCCTCGCCGACTACCCCTCTGTACGCTTTACCCTCTCACAGAGGACGATCCCTGAGCTCACCCACGGCATCATGAATGGGGAGCTGGATCTTGGAATTGCTGGTCCCCCACCGCTGGGGATCAAGGATCTTGAGGTGGTGCCCCTCTTTGAGGAGCAGCTGGCAGCAGTAGTGGCGCCCAACCATCCCCTGGCTGCGGCAACTTCGTGCACACTGGAGCAGCTTGCGGCCGAACCGCTGATTCTCCCCCGGGCACGGTTTGGACTGCGCCAGGTAATTGAGGAGGCGTTTGCAAGTGCCGGCATCGCCCTGCAGGTGCGGTACGAAGGGGATGACCTGGCGATTGTCCAGAGCCTGGTAAGCTCCGGCCTGGGCAACAGCCTTCTTCCACTGCCGCTGCCACTCTCTGGCACGAAAGTGGTGGTTGTGCCAATATCTGGGACGCTAATCAAAAGAACCATGGTGCTGTGCTGGGACCGTCGCAGGCTCCTGCCTCCAGCCGCAGGTCTGTTCTCGCAGCGCCTCATAGACGAGGCTGCAGCCCTGGGAATGTCGCAGGCGCCTGATCCGGCTGCATCCACCGCGAAAAAGGCTGCTGGGTCTCCTCCGCCGCCCACCCGCTCCCCTGCCGTCGTACACTAGCTACCAATGCTGCCCCTCCTCCTGCTTGTTGCCTGCATCATTCTTGTTGCTGTCACAGCAGCGATGGTGAAGATGGCCCGTTCCGCCCACCGGCGCGGTGGCGGTACTTCTGCAGATGGGGGAGACAGCAATGCGCTTCTGGCCCAGGCCAGGCGCGAAGCTTCCGAGATAACAGCGCGCGCCAGGGAGCAGGCCAAACGGGCGAGGGAACTGGCCACAGAAGAACTGGGCCTGCGGGAGGAAACACTAAATACCCTCTTTGAT
>JAJZMA010000177.1 GCA_021850405.1 bacterium | reverse complement strand
CGACAGGGGGGCAGCGGTTGTCCGCCGCCTGTCCGCCTTCTCCCCTTATGCTCCTTTGTGGACAAGGACCGTAGTCGCAGGAACCAGCGGGCCTATGACCACAACACCTTTTGGGAGGGAGCACTTTGACCACTGCACCCACACTGCAGTTTCTTGGGGCAGCGGGAACTGTGACCGGAAGCCGTTATCTGGTGGACACTGGCGGCGTCAAGGTGCTTGTGGACGCAGGAATGTTTCAGGGGGATCGCGCACTGAGAGAGCGCAATTTTGCACCCTTTCCTGTTCCCGCCTCTGAGATAGCAGCCATCGTGCTCACACACGGCCATTTCGATCACGCGGGATATATTCCGAAACTGGTAAAAGATGGTTTTCGAGGACCGGTGTTTGGCACGGAGTGGACTGGTCGTATCGCAGAGCTGGTCCTTATGGACTCAGGCAAGATCCAGGAGCTGGAAGCAAAGCGGGCTGCCAGGTCAGGCAGGAAGCCGCTTCGGCCCGCACTTTACAACACCGTAGATGCTGCCCGGGCAGTTCTGCAGTTCCGCCAGGTGCCAGGCGGCACTGACTTTCCGGTAGCCCCGGGAATCACCGGCCACTTACGCCCAGCGGGTCATATTCTTGGCTCTGCCTCGGTGGAACTGAAGCTGGAAGAGTCGGGCAGAACCGTGGTCTTTTCAGGAGATCTGGGGCGTAACAACCATCCTATCCTGCTGCCTCCAGTGGCGCCCCCAGATTGCGATGCAATGGTGGTGGAGTCAACCTATGGTGACCGGGAGCACCAGGATGAGACCCAGGCTCTTCAGCGGCTGGCTTCGGCAGTGCGTAACACCATTGCACGGGGAGGAACGGTAGTCATCCCGTCCTTTGCTGTCGACCGGACTGAGGTTGTGCTAAGGCAGCTTGGGGACCTCATGGTAAATGGGGCAATACCAAAAACGCCTATCTATGTGGATGGGAAAATGGCTGTCGGTGTGCTGCATCTGTACCGCCAGGCAATGGCAAAGGGATTGCCAGAGATCCGTCCCTTTGCCGTGGGGCAGGACTTTTTCAACCAGGCCGGGCAGCTGCATATAGTCAAGAGCCCAGAGCAGCGCGAGCAGCTAAGGCGGACAAATGGAGTGATAATTGTGGCCTCATCCGGGATGGTGAGCGGTGGTGCCGTTGTTGGCCACCTGGTGTCGCGCATTGCTGACCCGCGCAACACTGTTGTCCTTTCGGGCTACCAGGGCGCTGGCACCTCTGGGCGCAAGCTGGCTGAAGGCAGCCACAAGGTATGGCTGGATGGTCGCCAGCTCGATGTGGGCGCCCAGATTGTAAGCGTGGGCTTTTCTGCCCATGCCGACTCCCCAGAGCTGCTCAAATGGCTGGGTTCCGGCAAGGCAGGCGTCACCTATGCCGTTCACGGCGAGCCGCGCCAGTCAGAAGCACTGGCACGCAAGGTTCGCACCAGCCTGAAGCGGCGCTCAGTCGTTCCGGCGTACCAGCAAAAGGTGGAGATTGGGCGCGGACATGGGCCGGTGCAGGTGCAGACAGGGCTTTCCTAGGAGGACGATTTTCCCTTGTGCCGACCGCAGTGGCTCCTGGGACTTAAGGCAACCGTCCAGTCTGCTGGGCTGGCTCATTGCTGGGTTGGCGGTGTGAGGTTCACTGGCACTTTGGAACGTAGTTGAGTGTGGCCGTTGCAGGCGGTCTTCGGTATGAGTTTTTCCCGTCCAGGACGGGCGTCGGGGCCAGGCGGTGAAAAAAGGTTGACAGCAGACCGGTTTTTAACGGAAGAGGCCCGTTTTTGGGAAAGAGATGGGGTTGCATCTGCGCCGCCACCATCAAGCCCCAATGCCAGATCCTGGTGTGACAGGCCCACTTCTAGCGTGGTGCTGCACCCAGTGGTGCCCGAGGAGGTGGCCACGCCTGTTCATGGAGCGGTCCTGGCGCCTTGCTATCTGCTTTTGGGCCAGCTCTTCTTGCCAATCTGCTATCTTTCAACTCTCTTTCAGGGCTGGATTTGGCTGGCTTCCGGGCGATCCCGTCTGGCTGGTCCGGTCTGGCGCTGGCACCCCTTTAGGACATGGAGTTACCGTGGCGCAGAATTCTGCTTTGAGTGAGCGATGGCGGCCGGGCTTGCTGATGGCTGCTGATGGCAATAGCACTGTACTCCGGGCGGGATTGCCCGGCAAGAGCATTGCCCAGCAACAAAGGGCAGCAGTTTGCCCATGACCCAGGCCCTTCTCAATGCTCTCCCCGAATGGGCTCTTTTCATCCTCTTCGTGATTGTTCCAGTTGGCCTTACACTCCTGGGCAGCTTCTGCATCAGGAAGTTTCTCCCCCACTGGAAACGTCCCGGATCTGAGGAAACAGTCGGCATCGCCCTTGGTGTACTCAGCACGTTCTTTGCCCTGGTGCTAGCCTTTGCGATTGTAAATCTCTATCAGCGGTATGACGATGCATCCTACCGGGTTGATGCAACTGCGTCTGCTCTAATTGCTCTCTCTCATGATGCAGGTGCATTCCCAGCTCCCGAACAGCGCCGGATCAATCTGGCAATTGTGTCCTATTCCCACCATCTGACTACCAGTGTATTCCCCGGCCTTCGAGAGGGGACTTTCACTCCCGGGGGGAATCCAGGTACTTCCGGCCTTTATCTTGCGCTTCAGTCATTCCATCCCCAAAGTCCATCGGAGGTGGGCTTCTACGACGCCTCCATCAATGAGATTGGAACGATTGCCACAGAGGAGCAGCAGTTTACGAGTGACGGGTCATCGGCCCTGCCGGGGGCATTTGCAGCTCTACTCGTTGCTACAGGGCTTTTGACACTTTGCGGAACTTTTGTTCTTGTCACACAGTCAATCGTGTTTGAGAACATGCTTTCTTCAGTGATAGCGGCAGTCATTGGAATGGGCTGGCTTACCGTGGCAATCCTTGAATATCCATTCTCGGGGTCAGTAGCAGTGTCCACTGCAGCATTCACACACGGGTATCTGTCCTCGCTTCCGCACCTGCTCAGGTAGTCTGCTTTCCCCCGTAGCTCGCCGCCGCAACCATTGTGCACATCAAACATCAATGAGACGCAGGCTACCTGCGCCCTAGATGGCCCCCTGCCGTCTTGCCACCTGTGACATCTCCTCGCTAACAGCCTCAAGTGTTGAGGGCATCACCCCGCGGATAGTCATGGATCTCACATCGCCAAGCACTGCCTCGACGGGCCGGTTTTGCTGGGCCGATTCCTCCAGCAGGTCCTCGACGCGGGAGGCTGAGCGCTGGAGTCTGGCCCTGGCGATCTGCTTGAACTCTGGCAGCAGGTCCCGCAGGGTTGCCATACCCCCTCCTGTTGCCGGGCTGGCTGTCCCTGCAGGTGGAAAAGCTGGCTCTGGGCTTCCTGCCATCCAGGGTGCAACCTCAGATGGTGCTGCTGGTGCCATGCCTGGCCCGGTTGGCCCGCCAGCACTGGCGGGGGCCGCTGGGGGGAATGATGGTG
>JAJZMA010000085.1 GCA_021850405.1 bacterium | reverse complement strand
ATGACTACATGAACGGTTACCGGGCAAAGCGGATCTTTCAGCTCCTGGCGGATGGCGAGTGCACGCCTGAGCGCATGGCCGATATCCAGATGGACCTGCTTTCATTGCCAGCGCTTGAGGCCATCGCCCAGCTGGAGCGCTACTCCTGGGAGGGGCCAGAGGAGGATGTGCGGGTAGCGCTGGTGGCGTGGGATGGCCGCATGACCGCTGACGCCAGGGAGCCACTTCTCTTTGAGTCGTTCTTCCGCCATTTTGTTGAGCGCGTCCTGGCACCAGTCTGTGGCGAAGGCTGGGGCATCATCGCGGGCACAGATCTGACCCATCCCCTCTTTGGATACCCCGGCAATACCCTGGGACGCTTCACCCCCTTCATTCTTTCGGTCTGGGCGGAGGGAGGAGAGCAGTTCTGTGGGCAGCCGGTGTCCTGGGATGCAGTGGCGCGGGCGGCCATGCGGGACTGCCTTGCAGAGTTTGACTTTGAATGGAAAAAGGCGCCCCGCTGGGGCAGGATCCATGCCATGACGCTTTCCCATCCCCTGGTAGTAAGCAAGCCGTTCCTGCGGTTTCTCTTCCCACAGCTCCGGGTAGAGATGCCAGGTGGGGGCGATACGGTCCTGGCGTCAGCCTTCGCCCTGAACCAGCCCTACGCGACCACCATCTGGGCGCCCTCCTGGAGGCAGGTTATGGATGTGGGTGCCTGGGATATGTGCACGGGTGTGTTCTACCCGGGCCAGTCAGGTGAGCCCACGTCCAGACACTATCGGGATCTGTTGCGATACTGGAGACGCAACGAGCAGTTGCCGCTCGCCTGGAGCCGGGAGGTAGTTGAGACTGGATCCCGGCGGCGCCTACGGCTGGTGCCTCTTGGCGAGTCCGGATCCCAGCCTGCGCCTGAGCGGAGCCCAGGGGATGCTGGCGGAGTGGCAAGCGCTCACCAGGAGGGGGAATGAGACCAGCTGGGAGAGCGATGGGGAGGAGAGGCGTCGGCAGGGGCGTGGCAAGGGACAGCTCCGGCGTAGCTGGAGCGTTCGATTGCAGCCAGGTGCGAAGGGGAGACAGGGGCAGGCAGCACCATTTTGAGGAGGGGCGTTGTTGCCTCGGTTTCATTCCAGTGATACTGGTGGTGGCCGCTGCTGTCGCGCTCTTTGTACTTGTTCTCACTCCTCCGAGCGAGGGAGCTCTGCCTCTGGGGCCCTCCCACGGGAGCACTCCCGCACTCATTGGCGAGACACTTGCACTGGAGGCGGCAGTTGGGCTGGCTACGTCCCCCCACGCAACAGTCACCCTTTCTGAGCAGGATCTCTCCGTCATCGCTGCAGCCCAGAATCCAGACCCAGAGTCCTTTCACAATGTGGAGGCCAGGGTGCGTAATGGCCAGCTGGTCATTACTGCCAACACCACCATGGGACCATGGAGTCCAACCGTGACCACATGGGTAACCCTGGCAGCAGAGGGCGTCGGAACGCCCGAGGTGTCGATCTCAGATACAGTGACATCGGTCCAGCTTGGGCATATTACCCTTCCCTCATGGGCAAGACTTTCGATCGATCCAAGGGGCAATGCTGTCATTGATCTTGATTCTTTCATCGCGCAGAACCTGCACGCGCCCCGCATTCTGGGGGAGCTTGCGGTCAGCAATATTGACTGCATCGCACTTGAGCCAGGTGGTCTTGTGATATCGGTGCATCGCCCTGGTGTTAAGGCAGACCCTTCTCTCTGCCAGGCTGCTCCCTAGCAATGAAGTACCCTGCAACCGTGCAACTGGGCCTGTTCTTCCCACGGGATGAGGCTGGCTACACACTGGATGGTGGACGTGGATAGCCGTTACCTCATCGCCACCCAGATTGATCTTGCCCGCAGTGCACTTGGAATGCCGGCAGATATTGCAAGTGATCCGGCCCCTTCTGCGAGTCTTGACTTTGGTGATTTCTCCTCGCCAGTGGCGCTGCGGATGGCAAGACAGCTGCGGCGGTCTCCAGTCAGCATTGCCGAAGAGGTGGTGTCCTGGCTAAATGCACACCCGGTTTCAGCAGTTGCGCTCTGGAGTGCCACCCCGCCAGGATATGTCAACGCCAGGATGTCAGACGAATGGACTGTTGGCCTCATTGCTGAAACAGTTTCCCTGTCAGTGGCAGTTCCACTTCGTCTGGATAGCGAGGATGCACCATCCGGCAAGATTCTTGTAGAGCACACCAACATAAATACGAACAAGGCAGCCCACGTTGGACACTTGCGCAACGCATGCATTGGTGATGCCGTTGCCCGTATACTGCGCCGCCGGGGCGAGATCGTGGAGGTCAACAATCTGGGGATTGCGCAGGAGGAAGGAGAGCTATTCGACCAGTACTGTTCCAGGGTGTACGTGGAGGTGTCGGCGCTATACGAAAGGGAGCCTGCACTGGCGGAGAGACGAAAGGCTCTCCTGAGACGCATCGAAGAGAGGGAAGCTTCTGCGGCAGAGATGGTGAGAAAGGTTGCGGTCAGGATTGTGGAGGCTCATCTTGCCACCATGGCTCGGGTTGGCATCGGCTATGACCTGCTCACCTGGGAGTCGGATATCCTGGAAAAAGGGTTCTGGAAGCTGGCTTTTTCGCGGCTTCTTGAAAAGGGCCTCATCGTAAAGTGTGAGTCGGGCCCGCACGCTGGCTGCTGGGTTCTTCCCTCCGAGGACGGGGATTCAGACTCGCCTGACGCCAAGGTACTGGTAAAGTCGGATGGGGTTGCAACCTACACCGCAAAGGATATTGCATACCAGCTGTGGAAGTTTGGCCTTCTGGGCGCGGACTTTGACTACGCACAGTGGGATGCCCGCCCGGGAAGCCCTGCTACTACCACCTCAGATATTGCGGCAAGCAGGCTGGAGGGGGTCAGCTTTGGGCATGCCACTACAGTTGTCAATGTCATTGATGCGCGCCAGAGCTATCCTCAGGCCGTCGTCAGGGCTGCCCTGGAGCGGCTTGGATATCCAAAGGAAGCCAGCCGCTCTTTCCATCTCGCCTATGAGGTGGTAGCGCTATCCCAGTCCGCAGCAGAAGCGCTCGGTATTGCACTTTCGGATGGCAAGAGCGTATATGCGCTGTCGGGGAGAAAGGGTATAGAAGTACGGGCCGATGAGCTGCTGGATACAGTGAGGCGCCGTGTGGCCGAAAAGGCGCACGATTCCAGTACAGCCGATGTCCTGGCTGCCGCTGCAGTGCGGCATTACCTGCAGAAGTTCTCCCTGAATACCGTTATTCCGTTTGACTTTGACGAGGCCTTACGCACTTCAGGAGACAGTGGTGTGTACCTGGAGTACGCACACGCCCGCGCCTGGGGGATACTGCGCAGGGTCCCAGAGGACAGGAGCCCGGCAGGGCTGCCAGGGACGCTTACTGCATATGACCGCAAGCTGGTTTTGCTGCTCGACTCCTACCGGTATGTCCTGCGGGATGCCAGCGTCGCGCTGTCGCCAGCGATACTGGCTGCGTATGGGCTGGAGCTGGCCTCCGGGCTGAGTGATTTTTATGAACATA
>JAJZMA010000253.1 GCA_021850405.1 bacterium | reverse complement strand
CCAGGCCCCAGCGGCTGATCCGGCGCCACCGCCAGCAGGCGCAGCGCCCGGCCGATCACCGTGTGGAACACCGGCGCGGAAACGTCTCCGCCGTAGTACAGGCCGGCGCGCGGCTCCTTGATGACCGCTCCTGCAATGCTGTAGAGATCCGGCCTGCCGGTTCGCAATCTGGCGGCAGCACGCCTGCCGCCCTCGTAATCACCAAAGTCAAAGGCAATCCAGAATAACTTCCAGTTTGCACCTTCACGCGTTCCTCTCTCTGAGGAGTGCCGATTTTCCGAAGCTGCTTCCTGAGCCCTCAACATAAGCAAGCCCGCTCGCTCCTTATCGTAGTGGCAGGCCTCACGTGAGGCATAGGTCAGCATCTGCGCCTGGGCCTCTCGGGCAGATTCCGCTGTCCTGCCCGAGCCTCCAACAATCTCGATACATCTCTTATAGCAGTCGGCAGCAGCTTCGTATCGCTGGGACAGTTCATCAAATACCGCCTTCACCGTAACATCGCTCCTGTCTCCGCCCGCCACAAACTGACTGATGACTGCGTCCGTGTCACCTATGATCCGGTCGGAATCGCGCTCTGCCCGGTAGAGTTCGGACTGTGGGCTGAACCGCACCCTTATTCGCTGCAATACGGGCACTCTGGTTGTCTGCATGGGCCCAACAGTAACAGGACGCGGCGGACATGCTGCAGACAATGCCACAACAGCGCCACCAGCAAATTCGATTGACAACAATGCGGGCCGCGCCCCATCCGATTTTGGCCAGCCCCTGTTCGCGTGTAACGCGTGTCACCAGAATAGTTCTGTCAGAAGCGCGGAACTGATCTCATAATCACAACTTCAGAGCTGCCCTGGCGATTATCTCTTTCATCACCTCATCTGTTCCGCCACCGATCCGCATAAGGCGCGAATCACGAAAGTAACGTGATATCGGCATTTCGGCCATATATCCTGCTCCGCCAAAAAGCTGCAGGCAGGTATCAGCAACCCGGGATGCAACCCTCCCGGCAACCAGCTTGGCCATGGCTATCTCTCCATCTGGAGGTGGGACGCCCTGGTCCCACTGTGCGGCCAGGCTGTGTACAAATGACGTTGCCACAGTCACATCAGTCTGCAGCTCTGCCAGGGTGTGCCGGGTAACCTGGAATGAGGCCAGAGAGGTGCCAAACAGCCTGCGCTCGCGGCACCACTCCAGCGTATATCCGAGTGCCGCCCTCGCACCTGCAAGAGCGCTCGCAGCCGCTATCAGCCGCTCTCCCCTGAGCTCCCACATCAGCTGCGAAAACCCTGCCCCTGGCTCCCCAAGGATCGAGTCCTGGGGCAGCTCAACGTGCACCAGCGACAGCTCTGCAGTGTCACTGGCATTCATCCCAAGTTTTTCCAGCCTGCGCCGGGAAAGACCGGGAGCAGCGCCCTCCACAAGAAAAAGGCTCAACCCGTGTGCGCCATCTTCAGGTCTGCCCGTCCTTGCCGCCAGCAGGAACAGTCCTGCCCGCATCCCGTTGGTGATGTAGAGCTTGGATCCCTCAAGCAACCATCCATGAGCGGTACGGGTAGCCCTGGTCTCCATCGCTGCAAGGTCACTTCCAGCGTTGGCTTCGGTCATCGCGATAGCTGCGACAGTGCGCCCCGCGATGCATGCAGGCAGGTATTTTTCCTTCTGGGCACTGGTGCCGAACTGGAGGATCGGGGGGGTCGCCATGTCGGTGTGGACGGAGACCGCCATGGCGACCGCAGCGCTGCCACACGACGCCATCTCCTCAGCCAGCACTATGCTCGAAAGGTAATCCCCACCCTGACCGCCATAGGTCTCAGGGAACCGGGTACCCAGGAAGCCAGCGTCGCCCAGAGTGGTAAACACACTGTCTGGAAAGTCATGCTGGGCCTCCCACTCATCCACAAAGGGGGTAATCTGGCGCTGCACGAGCCCCGCCACACTCTCCCGGAACGCCTGATGTGCCTCACTGAAAACCATAACCGACCTAGTCTATGCCAAAGCGCTCCTGGAGCACGACGGGGCGCCGCGAGTGCCTGCCTGGTCGCGGCGGCGGAACAGAGCCCAGTCCCTTACAGCCTGCACCTGGCTGGAACTCTTCCTGCCTCCCAAACGTCTGTTCCTTCGGTATTTTCGCTGCGATAGCCCTTTTTGCCCTGATGGGATGCGGTGTCGGGCGGACAAAGATACGCCCGGCCGAGATCGGAAACTGCCGTGGGGAAGAGCTGCGCTTGACTACCGCCACGCGCGGTGTGATAGGGTGCAACCGCTCCCGCAGCACCAGAAAACCTGGAACCGGGAGCCCACCGCCCCCTGATGTGCGGTTGGACAGCGGCTCAACAGGGAGGCTCCCTTCAAGGGGGGTTCCGAAGAGGCCCAGCTCCCTGAAAGGGCTTATTTGTGAGGTAAACCTTGCACCTACCGGTAAGAACTGCAACAGCGTTGTTGGGAATGGGAGTACTGGGAGCAACCCCGCTCATAGCCATGACCCAGGGAGTTTCCCCGGAGCTTGCCCTGCGGACCAGCACGCTCAGGGGAATAGAGACTGTAAGCTACAACAGCCCGGCTGGTATCAACCCAGCCCAGGTCGTGTCCACCGTCACAGAGAGTTCAACCCACCCCGGCGCCCATGTTTATGTAACCCATGAGCAGCTACTCACCGGGGGGGTCACTCCTCCCGCTGCCAGCACCGTCCAGGTGGCAGTGTTCCTGCGACGCCCAACCCCAGCACCGACTGCCACCGTCTCAGTCTATGCAAGTCCCACACCGGATCCCACGCCAGTGCCAACACCAGTCCCGGTAACGACCTATCCTCCTGGCTCGATCCAGGCAATTATTGTCGCTGCCGCCGACCGGTATGGGGTGTCGCCCACATGGATGATAGGGATCGCTGAATGTGAATCCGGGCTACGTCCGACCGCTATCAACCCCACAGGGCCATATGAGGGCCTCTTCCAGTTTCTACCTTCTACGTTTGCTGCCAATGGAGGAACCGACATCTGGAGCCCGTATCAGCAGGCCAACATCACTGCCGACATGCTGGCCCACGGACAGGCATGGCAATGGAGCTGCGCGTAGCAAGGTCCCTGCCGGGTGCGGCACACTATCCATATGTCTTCCAGTATTTCCAGAGGGTCCAGCACCAGCCATCTTGAGGAGCGGCTGGACAGCCGCACCATAGTCAATGAGGGCGCTCTTCTCACGATGTGCCTGGATCGCGTCGAAAACCAGCATGGCCAGCAGCTGACCCGTGAGGTGGTGCTGCACCATGGCGCCGCTGCGGTAGTACCACTGCTGACACCGGACAGAACCATCCTGGTGCGACAGTGGCGTCACCCGCTTGGAGAAGCGCTGTGGGAGATTCCAGCCGGCAAACTGGAGCCGGGAGAGGAGCCCCTAGAATGCGCGCGGCGTGAGCTGGCCGAGGAGACCGGCTACACTGCTTCAAGGATGGAGGCGCTGCTTCCGGGATGTGCCGCTGCGCCAGGCTACTCAAGTGAGCTGCTGTATCTTTTTGTCGCA
>JAJZMA010000117.1 GCA_021850405.1 bacterium | reverse complement strand
GGCAAACAGCCGTGGCCCACGGGAGAGCAGGCCGCTGACAATCGCCGATATGATCGCCAGATCTACTGCAGCTGCCGCAGTGATACGCATCCATGCTGGAAGGCTGGCGGTTCCCATTCCCTTGTGACCGGGAGCTCGTCTTACCGCGATCAGGACTCCCCCTCCTATTATTACGAGGAGCAACCCCTGGATTGCCAGTTTCTCCACGTTGGTAAGGAAGTGAGCTATGGGAAGCCCTGCCAGCGCTCCCAGGGCTACCCACACCGCTACCCAGAGGGCCGTTGCGGGGACCATCCCGAGAATGAAATTCTTCCTGGGTACATGCAGAGCTCCGGCCACCAGAGTGGTATATATACGCAGCCCAGGGATGAGGCGGGAGATGGCAATGGTTGGAGCACTGGCATTGGCCAGCCGCTGTGATACCCGCTCCAGCGCTTTCTCCCGGTGCACCTTGGCTGCGAGTGTTTTCAGGGAGCGCTCGCCCACCAGACGGGCCCAGCTAAATCCCAGTAGCGCCCCCGCGATGCAGGCGACAACGATGGTTGGGATCCCAATGAACGGGTCCATGGCTCCTGTGGCAATGAGGAGACCGGCGATAAGGAGTGTGACCTCGCCCGGAGAAAAGAAAACAGGCACCCCTGCCTCCTCTACAAATAGCAGCAGGCAAATTATGACTATGCCTATCGCGCCGTGCAGTCCCTGGAGGAATCCCATGGTTCTAGTATCCTGCAATGTTCACCACGCTGCCGCTCTTCTGGTACAGCGCGCGCTGACAGCCGGGCGGGCCGAGTGAGGTACTACCCTAGCTGCTTACCGGCGCGAGGATGCCGGCAGGCTCAGCTGCGCCAGGAGCTCCCTCAGGGCCATCCTTGTACGGGAGCGGCCCCAGCATTGATAGAAGACAGA
The DNA here is from genome assembly GCA_021850405.1 of bacterium. Taxonomy (GTDB): domain Bacteria; phylum Chloroflexota; class Dormibacteria; order Aeolococcales; family Aeolococcaceae; genus JAJZMA01. The sequence continues at coordinate 2,663 of JAJZMA010000117.1, read as the reverse complement.
GCCAGGCTGCGACACTGAAAAGCACTCCCGCCAGGGTGCCGTGGAGCAGTTCAGCCCATAGGCTGAGACTGGAGAGCGCGAGCACGGCTCCTGCCACTCCCTGGAGGAGGATCGCGTAAAGCAGGACCCTGGCCCAGCGGGAAAGGTCCTTGCGCTCTGGATCTGTCCTCCTGAAAAATGCCATGAGGAACATGGCGATGAAGAATGCTGCAGCTCCACCTGCCCGGTGCAGGAGATCGATAAAAATTGCGTAGGGCGAGCCGTGGGAGCCAAAACAGATGGGCCAGCTCATGCAGGCAGCGCCGGTGTTGTCCAGCCTTATGAATGCGCCGCTGTATACCACCAGCAACAGGAATGCCAGCATGCTCCAGCTGGCGACGCGGGAGGACGTGGAGCTTCGGACGGCAGGGTAGGCCCGCGCGCCCTGTCGCAGAAGGCCATATGCGATCACCGTTGTGGAGACCGCAAGGAGTGATATGCCAAAGTGCAGCGCAAGGACAGCGGGCTGTTGGGGGTCCAGTACTGACCATGCGCCCATTGCTGCCTCGCCGAACAGCCCAAGAAGAAGCAGCGGTGCCATCACTTTGAGAGGCTTTTGCGTCCGGTACCAGATAAGTATGGCGGCTGTTTCAAGGAGGATTAGCACTGTTTCAACCGCAGTGAGCGAGCGGTGGGTGAATTCGACGGCAGTGGTGAAGGCAAACTGCGGGATGAACTGTCCCCGGCAGAGGGGCCATGAGTGGCCACACCCTACCTGCGAACCGGTATCAGTGACCGCAATCCCTGATATCAGGACGATGAACATGCCAATCATGGCAACCAGTGCAAGTGTCCTGATCCAGTTGTGGATATCTTTCTTCTGGGGAAATCGGGTCATATCGCAAAAAGCAGGATACCGCCTTGCCACAAATCCCTGCCCTGCACGGTCCGTACTCCAGAGATATGTCCCCCTGTTGTTGCAGCCCCTCGTGCTCTGCCATACGGCTCTTTGCGTTTAGCTGACCGCAGGCACTGCCGGTCTATGCCACAGGGCGGCAGACAGGTTTGGCCCGCACAGCCGCACCAGCCCTGGGGCAAAAAGTTTCTAATTGCCGGAGTTGTTCTGTCTCCCATACCACTGTTTCCAGACCAGACGGTATATGGGAACCAGCCGGGGCAGGTCGGAAATCCCGGGCAGAAATGGAGTTGCGAGCAATAGAAGGGTTCCCAGTCCGGTCAATGCGACAGCATATAGGTCAGCGTTGGGAGATGTCCCCACTCCGGGCACCTGATACCAGAGAGTATAGAGCCATAGCCATGGCTGCCCAGGATAGCTCCCGGTTTCATTCATGACTCCCCACTGGGTCCCATACATGTGCTGTGCCTTGGCTTCCTGCGCAAAGTAGCTGCCATCTTCCATAAACATGAGCGGATAGGTGAAATTGGTTCCATAAAAGGCGTGCCTGGCGATAAGGTCGGCATCCAGTGCGCCACTTCGCGCCAGGCTCAGTTCAGTGCTGAGCAGGGTTGGTACAGGGCCGTCGTTTGCTGGGGGAATGATGACAGCGCCTGCGCGGAACTGCACCTTGTCCAGGGCTCCCTCATACGCAGCATCCCATGCTTTCTGCTGGGCAGGCGGGGCGCTTTCGTACTTTTTCAGTGCAGCTGCAAGTCCCGGGTCAGTCACTGCCACAGTCGAAAGTGGCGAGAGCACAAAAGCCTGGGCTGGATTGATTGGCTCATGTACCCCCGCAATTCGCTGCAGGGATATGCCAAGCTGCTGGACATTGGATGAGCCATGGTTGTAAGGGGGGCCGTACCTGGCCGTTTCAGTGGTTCCTGCCAGTTCACTGGCTGCGGTACCAAGAAAGTCCGCTGGCGCCACCTGGGCCCAGGTGCGGATGGTTACAGAGGGAAGGTCAGGGGAGGAGAAAATGCCAGCCAGCGCCAGTGTCAGGATAAAGACAACTGCCGTGGCTATGCTCGCTTCCTTCACGATGTCATAGTGCCGCCTGGGGCCGGTCCATTCTGCTGCGTCTGACAGCCTGGCCTTGCGACTGCTCATGGTGGAGCGTGGGCCCCTCACAGGGAGCGGATGAGACACCCCCCGAACCCGTACGAGCAGGACGTGGATCGCAACGATCCCAACCAGCACCAGGGGAAGCAACACTACGTGCCAGAGAAGCATCTGCCCAAAGTCCATAAGGTTGAAGAATCCGCCCAGGCCAGTTGCGTTAATGGCGTCCTTGCCGTTGGTGGCGATCCACTGGGAGTCAAAGTTCTGCTGCGACAGGTATCCCGTGAAGCATTCCACGATCGCGGCAAGAAACGCCAGCAGCCCGGATATCCATGTGAGGGATCTCTTGCCGCGCCATGCGGCCATCCAGAACTTGGCCCAGAGGTGCAGGGCGATGAACGCCATGAACAGCTCTACACTCCACATGTGCATGCTGTTAAAGAAGTGCCCGATCGGGTTTGTCTCCCACCAGCTGGCACCGCCTATCGCTATGAGGGCGCCCGACAGGATTGCCATGAAGAGCCCTGCCAGTGCTGCAACGCCAAAAACGTACACCCATGAGGCGACGTAGGCAGGCTGACTGTCTGGCAATAGCCGCTCCGGCGGCAGTACGCGCAGCCAAGCCTCTCTTACCGCCCTGGTCCACATCCCGGCGGACTCAGGCTCT
>JAJZMA010000190.1 GCA_021850405.1 bacterium | reverse complement strand
AACTTCGCCATCTTCTCAGAAAACGCCACCCGCGTAGAGCTGTGTCTATTTGACGAAAGCAATCGTGAGGAGCGGCTGGAGCTGGTAGACCGGGATGGTCACATCTGGCACGGCATGGTGCCGGTTGCCCCTGGCCAGCAGTACGGATTTCGGGTGCATGGAGTATGGGATCCGCCATCTGGAATGCGCTACAACGGTGCCAAGCTGCTTCTGGATCCCTACGCCCGCGCGATCTCTGGCACATTAAAGTGGGGAGATCCCCTCTACGGCTACAGGCGGAAGGAGGGTGGTGAAGGCACACAACCTGCATCAGGCAGCTCTCTTCCCCCACCCTCAGATCTTGCTCCCGACTACTCCGACTCCGCGCCGTTTACGCTGCGCAGCGTTGTGGTGGACGACACCTTTGACTGGCAGTCGGACCGCCATCCGGAAATCCCCTGGGCAGACACCATCATCTACGAGACCCACGTCAAGGGCTTCACCAGGCGGATGCCAGAGGTGCCTGAGCCGCTACAGGGGACCTACGCCGGGCTCTGCCATCCGGCTGCCATCTCCCACCTGCTACGCCTTGGAATAACTACGATTGAACTCATGCCGGTACACCAGTTCATAGACACCGAAAGACTGGTAGAGCTTGGTCTCCACAACTACTGGGGCTACAATAGCGTTGGCTACTTTGCCCCTGAAAACCGCTACTCCTCCTGCGGAGACAAGGGAGGGCAGGTGCGTGAATTCCAGGAGATGGTGCGCAGCCTCCACGCCGCAGGCCTCGAAGTGATCCTGGATGTTGTATACAACCACACCGGGGAAGGGGGCAGGTTTGGCCCCAATCTGGTGTTCCGTGGCATAGACAATCCCAGCTACTACCGCCTCGAGGACAACAACCCCGCGGCATACTGGGATGTGACCGGCTGCGGAAACACGCTCAATGTTCGCCATCCGGAAACCCTGCGACTCATAATGGATTCCCTTCGCTACTGGGTCACAGAGATGCACGTGGATGGTTTCCGGTTTGACCTGGCTTCAGCCCTTGCACGGCAGTTCTACGAGGTAGACCGGCTCTCCACCTTTTTTGAGACCATCCACCAGGACCCCACACTCTCCCGCGTCAAACTGATAGCTGAGCCCTGGGACCTGGGAAGCGGAGGATACCAGGTCGGAAACTTTCCGGTCCGCTGGGGAGAATGGAATGGAAAATACCGCGACACGGTCAGGGATTACTGGCGAGGACAGAGCCATGGCGTAGCCGACCTGGCATACCGGCTTACTGGGTCCAGCGACCTCTACGAAGGAGAAGGACGTGGCCCCTATGCCAGCATCAACTTTGTGACTGCCCATGACGGATTCACACTCTCGGATCTGGTCTCATACGAAAACAAGTACAACCTTGCCAACGGCGAGGACAACCGTGATGGCACCAATGACAACCGCTCCTGGAACTGTGGGGCCGAAGGCGATACTGATGATCCCTCCATTCTCGCCTTGCGCAAAAGACAGAAGCGAAATCTGCTGACAACACTTCTTGTCTCCCAGGGCTGCCCGATGCTGCTCTCTGGGGATGAACTGGGGCGCACCCAGCATGGCAACAACAATGCCTACTGCCAGGACGGAGAGCTGAGCTGGCTGGACTGGGAGCATGCCGACAGCGAGCTGCTGGAGTTTACCTCACGCCTGATCCAGCTCCGCCGGGATCAGCCAGTGCTCCGGCGCCGTCACTTCTTCAAGGGACAGGTAGGTGCACGGCAGAACCGCAAGGACATCACCTGGTACCGGAGGGACGGGCAGGAGATGCAGGAGAGTGACTGGGACGATAGCGCACACAGGTCGATCGGTTTCCTGCTGAACGGCTCGCTCATACCAGACCGGGACGACCTTGGCCGGCCCATAGTGGGAGACAGCCTGCTCATACTCATGCATGCATCCCCGGATGACTCCGAGTGGACACTTCCTGCCGCTTCCGGAGCTGCCTGGGAGCTGCTTCTGGACACTGCCCAGGACAACACTTACACCGCCACTCCCGAGAACGAAAAAGTCCACCCGGGACGGGAAAAGATAACTGTAACGGCTCACTCGATGCTCATCTTCCGGCGGATTTACTAAAAATGACACAGCTGCGGAATCAGGCTAGTCGGGAGCAGAAGGGCGGGAGCGAAAAGAGCCACAGGGGCAAAGTGGGCAAGCCAGCAAACACGCTGCAGCCCGACCAGTTTCCGCTGAACTGCGGCCGCGTAGCAATCGAAGATGTGACGCCTACAGTCGAGGGGGGGCGGTTTGCCGCCAAGGCAACGGTCGGGATGCCGTTACAGGTATTTGCGAGCATCTTTCTGGATGGGCACGATCTTCTGACAGCGCAACTTGTCGTCAGGCAGAAGGTCCAACGCGCAGCGGGTTCAGAACCCCTGCAGGTAGAGCGCCAGATGATGCAAGTCCAGGAGGACCGGTTCGGTTGTACGGTAACGCTACAGCGGCCAGGAACGTGGGAGTTTGCAATAATGGCAGCCCCTGACCCCTACGCAACACTCGCAAGGGATTTGCAGCGAATGCAGGAGGCATCCCAGCCTGTTGCGGCTGAGCTAAGGGAGGCTGGCGCACTCATCGAAACGGTCCTCCCTTCATGGCCAGCAGAATCGCCTGAGCACAAAACCCTGTCAACGCTTGTCTCACTCATCCGGCATCCAGCCGGGATACAGCAGGCATATCAGCTGGCACTTGACGCTCGGGTCCTTGCCGCCATGCGGCCCAGGCTCTATCCCAATGCCAGGACTGCAGCAGGGGAGCCCCTCTCTACAATTTCTCCCTGGTTTCCCGTCTATGTTGATGAGGAGAGGGCTGCGTTTTCGTCCTGGTATGAGCTCTTTCCAAGGTCGCAAGCCGCCTCCAGCGCGAGCCTGGGAAGCGACGGGAGAAGGGTGGACACGACAGGAGGCACAACAGCTGCCTTCAGGAAGGTGATCGAGCGCCTGCCTGCGATTGCGGCCATGGGGTTTGACACGCTCTATCTGCCACCGATCCATCCAATAGGGCTGACCGCACGCAAAGGCAGGAACAACTCGGTTCTCGCGGGCCCGGATGATCCCGGAAGCCCATGGGCCATAGGTAACAGCCTGGGCGGCCACACTGCCATCGAGCCCTCGCTAGGAAACTTTGCCGACTTTGCCGCACTGGTTGAGTCGGCACACAGCCACGGGCTGGAGCTGGCCCTGGATTTTGCTGCCCAGTGCTCACCTGACCATCCATGGGTTACCGAGCACCCGGACTGGTTCAAGCACCGCGTCGACGGCTCCATCCGGCATGCGGAAAACCCACCCAAGAAGTATGAAGACATTGTGCCGCTCAATTTTGAGTGCGCCGACCGGGCTTCCCTCTACAGCGCACTGCTGGAGGTTGTCCTCTTCTGGCACAGTCATGGTGTGCGGACATTTCGGGTCGACAACCCACACACCAAGCCGTTCGCCTTCTGGGAGTGGCTGATAGGAGAGGTGCATCAGGTGGACCCTGGGGTCATCTTCCTCGCCGAAGCCTTTACCCGAAAAGCGGTGATGATGCGCCTGGCCAAAGCTGGCTTCTCGCAGTCCTAC
>JAJZMA010000240.1 GCA_021850405.1 bacterium | reverse complement strand
TGGCATGTCCATTGGCATTCCAGGACCACTCAGTCCTGCTGAGGGGATCGTGTACAGCGCCCCTCATCTTGCTGGCTGGGTCGACTTCCCCGCTCAGGCGGAGCTGGAACGGCGCCTTGGCTGCCCGGTTTCGATTCACAACGATGCAAGCCTTGCCGGGTACGCTGAGTTTGTAGCTGGGGCAGGCCGCAATAGCGACCCTATGCTCTTTATTACTGTCAGCACCGGGATAGGCGGGGCACTCATCTGCGGCGGTGAGCTGGCGGTGGGGGCTGCTGGAACCGGGGGTGAGGTGGGACATATGGTGATACAGAAGGGTGGTCCCACCTGTGCCGAAGGGCATCCGGGATGTCTGGAGGGCATCGCCTCAGGGACAGCCATTGCCAGGCAGGCGCGTGCAGCACTTGAGAAGGGAGAGCCGAGCTCTCTTTTGGGGGTTGATCCAGTGACGCTCAGTGCGGCAGATGTGGGATCCGCTGCAGCTGCAGGAGATCCACTTGCACTATCCCTGTACGCAGCGGGAGGAGATGCTGTGGGAGAGGCGATTGGGGGCCTTATAAACCTGCTCAGCCCTGAGGTGGTGGTGGTTGGGGGGGGGCTGATTCATGCTGGGGATCTGCTGTTTGGTCCGCTCCGGAGCGCTATTCCCAGGATTGCCTTTCCTGTGCCGTATGCGCGGTGCCGGGTTGTCGAAGCCGGTCTTGGCACCGATGCCGGTCTGGTGGGTGCTGTCGCCTGGGCTATGAAGATGCATTCAGGGGACATGGCCGGTACCGCAGGCGTATCCTGATCCACATGGCAAAGTCCCGTGTAAGGCTTGGCAAGTCAGACCTTCTGGTCTCGCGCCTCTGTCTGGGTGGCAATGTGTTTGGCAGGTCTGCGGACGAGGAGAGCAGCTTTGCTGTGCTTGATGCCTATTATGCGGCAGGGGGGAATTTTGTTGACACAGCCAACATCTACGCATCCGGGAGATCCGAGGAGATTGTGGGCCGCTGGCTTGCCGCCCGGAAACCTGCTGGCGTTGTCATAGCTACCAAGGTTGGCCTTCATGTTGCCGAGCATGCTCTGTCCCGGCAGGAGATTCGCAAGGAGGTGGAAGGGTCGCTTCGACGCCTCGGAATAGAGACGATCGATCTCTACTACGCCCACAAGGATGACCCGGACATACCGCTGGAAGAAACGATGACTGCATTCGGGGAGCTTGTGGCGGAGGGCAAGGTACGCTATCTTGCCGGCTCCAACTACAGTGCTGACCGGCTGGCCCAGGCCCTGGAGGTGAGCCGCGCTCTGGGCGTCCCAGAGTTTGTTGGCCTCCAGCCCCACTACAACCTTATGGAGCGGACCGAGTATGAGGGAGCCTTGGCAGACCTCTGTGCCCGCGAACAGCTTGGTGTGATGCCGTACTACGCTCTTGCCCAGGGTTTCCTGACAGGAAAATATCGCAAAGGGGTAAGGGTGGAGAGCAGTCATGCCGAGGCCGCGCTCCGGTATCTGGATCCAGTGGGTGAGGCTGTTCTCTCCGCCCTGGACCAGATCTCTGCGCAACGAAAGGTCGCACCTGCAGCAGTTGCACTGGCGTGGCTGGCTGGCCAGAAGGCGGTCGTGGCGCCGATTGCCAGTGCCCGCACAGTATCGCAGCTTTCTGATCTCATTCCGATGATGGAGCTTGAGCTTGCCGATGCTGAAATGGAGCAGCTATTGCTTGTGAGCAGCCAGCGGGTGTCAGCGTAGCTGGTCTGTCGCTGTTCAGTTACACAGTCTGTCGCCATTGTCCGTCCGCAGTCCATGGCCCGGCAGTATTATGCAGTCTGGTCCGCAGCAGAAGGGTGGCCCGGTTGTAGCCACAAACTGCCAGGCGCGGCCCTAACCCATGACATGAGGGACGTATGGGAGCGATGGTAGACGAGTCGCCAGCACTGGAGAGTCCAGCGGATAGCTGGGTGCAGCATGAAGCCAACAAGGGTTCTACCTGGCAGTGGTGGGTAAAGGTCCAGTTTCGTTCTCCTGCATCGCTTTTTGAGTGGTGGTGGCGCGCAGTTGGCACCAGCGTTGCGTATGAGGGTGCACTCCTCCACAGCGGCACCGGATTTCTCCGGCACCACCGCATGGAGAGACTGGCCGGCTTTATAAACCGCGGCCTGCACCTGGACAACCCGGACTGGGATTACACCAGTCGCATGGGTTGGCCACGCGGTTTGGCGGCCAATCTTGTGTTCCTACCGCTGGCACTGGTCCTGTCTCCTGTGGTCTGGGGGCTCGGGTTGCTGGCGATGTGCCTCTTCAAGGACAACCTTGTCTATGGGGGTGTACCGCACCCAATCTCTACCAGTCTTCCCGAATCGCTGACCGCAGGGTTGACCCCGGAAGGCGTTGCTGAATGCTCTCCGCCAGCCATTGCTGGGCGCAGCACTCCAGGTTTGCGCCCGGCTTCCGATAGCCCAGCGCCAGACGCTGTAGGCGCGCGACCTGTTGTCGACACCGGCAAGATGATCAATGGGAGTGATGCCGTTGCAATCATGGGACGCACCGCCTTGCAGGAGGCCCAGTCCGTGCGCAGCCCTGAGGCAGGCGCAAGCGCGCTGTTTTCTGGTGCCGCCCGGGCCACTCGACTTTCCTCCCCTGTACGCGCCGCTACCGGCCACGGCCGTGGCCTAGAGTAGCGCAGGGCAACTGAAGTATGGAGACGAAATGACTGCACAGGCCAAGCCCCCCGCCAAAACCCCCATTGAACACGTAGTAATCATCATCCAGGAGAACCACACCTACGACAACTACTTTGGGCGCTATCCCAAGGGAGATGGCGATCCCACACTTCCCCATGCAGACAATCCACCCAGATATACCATGCCGTTTTCGCCAACACATGGACACTGGAGCTGGAAGTATCGGGAGTGGATGGGAGCCCGTGAGCAGTATTGTGGGCTCGACCTTCCGCTTTATTACGAGTATGCCAAGGGTGGCGTTCTGCACGACCGCTTCTTTACCGATGTGGCGGGGCCGTCGATTCCCAATCATATGTTTGCGTTCGCTGCCAGCTCGGGGGATCTGCTGAACAACCCACGGCCAGCAATCATCCGCTGGATAACCCGCGACCGGACCGTGATGCCTCCGTTCAATGTTCCAACCCTGCCAGAAAACCTGGAGAAGGCTGGCCTGACCTGGGTGAATTTTGGCGACACCGCTCCATACAACTTTACCGGTACCCGGGCCTCAAAAAACAACGTGGCATCAGAGCTCTTCTCTGGTACTGCTGAGGCTGGCCGGCTGCCCACCGTATCCTGGCTGGTGGCACCGAACATGAGTCTCAACGAGCACCCACCCTCCAATCTCTTTGCTGGTCAGGACTGGCTGGGGACACAGGTGGATGCCGTGGTGAAGGGTGGCCTTTGGGAAAAGACTGCAATCATCATCTTCTGGGATGACTGGGGTGGTTATTTTGATCATGTGACTCCACCCCTCATTGAGAAGTGGTCGGTGGACAAGTCCTCCCACTACCGTCTTGGTTCCAGGGTTCCCTGTCTCACTATTGGTGGCTATGCCCGTCCTGACTATGTGTCCAGCGTGCCTGTGTCCCAGTCCTCGATAGT
>JAJZMA010000087.1:2462-3605 GCA_021850405.1 bacterium | reverse complement strand
CGTCATCGATGGTTTCTGGCATGGACTTGCAAAGCGCTCGGTGCAGATAGGGTAGGGCCCGGTTTATTCATTGGTCGCAGAGGGGCCCCGGGCAGGTGGTGCACTGTCAATCTCAGTTGAAGCTCCACCACCCAGGTATGTTTCCAGGCGTCTGTAGGCAAGGCGCTTGCGCCTGTCGGTAATTTCTGTATAAACCTTGAGTGTCTCCAGGGTAGCGTGGCCAAGGATCTCCTGGACCAGGCGCACATCACCGTCGGTTGCCTCCAGCAGTGTTGTGGCTGTGGTATGGCGGGCTGCATGGGGGGAAGGAAGGAGAGCAAGGAGTGAGCTTAGGCGTGGGTCCGAAAGAGACCGCTTTTTGAGCTGTTCCAGAGCGTGGCGCGCCCCATTTGGCGTCAACCGGTTTGCGCGTACCGCACGCTTTTTTGGTCGGTCACTATGGGACAGGGATATAAAGAGGGCTGGGCTCTGGTCGTCGCCACGGACTGCCAGATAATCGGCAATCGCCGCCAGTGCATCGCTGGTGCAATACACGCTCCGATACTTGCCTCCCTTGCCCAGCACCCGGAAGCCATCTGGTCGTACATCTGTACGATTGACGCTGCAGGCCTCAGAGATACGACAGCCGGTAGCCACAAGAAAGTGGATCAGCGCACGGTCGCGCAGGTCGCAGAGGCTCTGCCGTGGCAGAGCTGCAAGCAGCTCCAGGACCGATTCTGTGGGCACTGGATGAGGGTCAGTTGCTGTATACCTTGGGACTGATACGTGACGGCTCAGCTCAGACGGGATCCACTCCTGGTCATAGGCATAGGTCAGAAACTGCCGCAGGGCCACAAGAGCGCGTGCACGGGAGCGCGGGTTGGGAAGCGTCTGCGCCAGCGCCGTCTGGTAGCCTGAAAGCAGCGACCGGTCAATCTGTTCCAGCGCCCAGCCGTGCGGCAGACCCTCCATGAATTTCACAAACTTGGCAAGATCGGTACTGTAGGCGCGTACTGTGGTGGCAGGACGGTTTTTCTGGATCGCCAGGTGGGCGAGAAAGAGCGAAACCTCCCCGGGCACCTCTTTGGTACTGGTACTGCGGTGGGAGATGGCTCTGGATGGCATGGTCCCAGTTTAGCTTATGATAATATGCATTATCAATAG
>JAJZMA010000087.1:0-2452 GCA_021850405.1 bacterium | reverse complement strand
TCTTGACCCGATCCGGATATCCAGTTCCACGTTCCCCAATCTGGATTCTGGTCGTCGTGCTCCCAGCCGTGCCATGCAATCGTCATCCGCCCCAGCTGCTGCTTGGGAATGTTCGGGGCTGCCCGGGCAGCCGTGTGGCGGTCCGCAGCTGCGGCCCTGCCAGCCAGCTACCGGCTAGATGCGGTCGAGCCGTTGACGTACCGCCTCCCGCTTGGCCGGGTCTCGCTCCACCCCGGTCTCTGCAGCCAGCTTCCGTTTTGGCTGGAGATAGGCAAACCAGCCAATCGATGCTAGTGTGAGCAGTACTAATGCTCCAATAACGCCATATATCCAGGCTGGTATTGTTCCCACAGTTAGTGGCGTCACCTGGCTGGCTATGGTTGGCTGGAGTGGAGATGCAAGGGTGTAGTGGAAGGTGCGGCGGAGCACCTGGGAGGACTGTTTGGAAGTGGCCACTACAGATATCGTGTAGGCGCCCGGTTTGAGCGCAGTGGGCCAGGGAAAGGCGTACGGGATGGTTGTGCCGGGCAGGATGGTGTCTAGCTGGCCACAGAACTGTGTGGCTGGTTTGCATCCAGCAGACGGCACAGTCTTTTTGTACTTGTCTGGCCCTGTAAGTGTCACTGTCAGGTGCGGCTTACCGAGAAGCAGGCCAGTATCGCCCAGAGTGATCAGGACTGAAGCTGTGTGTGTCGCCGGCAGCGGTACGATCATTGCCTTTGCGATGGACATGGTGAATGCAGCCTTTCCTGGCACCTGGATCAGAATCGCCATGACCGAGCGGGTAATCGTGGTTACACCAAGGGGAGCAGAACCAGGCGAGGGTGTCGGTGTGGCCGGAGGGACAGGCTGGATGGCGATTCCAACCAGATGATCCCCGGGGGAAGCATTCTTTGGAACATCAATCTTGAAGGGAACATGGATAATGCCATCGGCAGGGACCACCGCAGTAGCTTCAGTGAGGCTGACCCAGGCCGCTGCGCCCGTTTTGCTGCTGTTGGCGCCCAGATACACAGCTCCAGAAGTAGCTCCGGTCGTGGTGGCAACGACATAAAGTGATACCTGGGTTGCTGCCTTGGCAGTGTTGGTCACGATGACAAAACTGGAGTAGGTGCCTCCCGGAGCTATGGTAGGAATGAAGTAAGCCTTGGTAAGCGGGTTGGATGGGTTGGTTGCGCCTGGGGCAACCCCAATACCCCCAAGTGTTTCTCCTGGACCCGCAGCCATGGCAGCGACTGGCCCGAGCAAGCCTATAGCAAGGGTCAGGAGCAGGGTGGCTCTCCCCCAGCGCGCCCGCCAGTGCCTTTGGAGTTTCATCTACTCATCCTACCAGTCCAGCACGCGCATTTCTGCCAGGATGTCACCCTGGGCGCAGGACAGGTTCTCATTGAGGGCGGGATCACTTTTTTACTTCTCTCATCAGATCTGGCTCCCCTCTCCCCTTCCATGTTTCTGCCCTTGCTCTCCAGCCGGATTGCTCCTGGCAGTTTCCACCTGGCACGTTGACCGAAAACACTGCTAAAAGGTGAGCGGGACTGTAGCTAGTGCTAGGTTGTGTGCCGCAGTCGTCTCGTGACCACCTGCTGAGGCCCCTTTCCTTGCTTGCGGCGGCGCTTCACCAGGAACATGATCATACCCATCAGCAGCAGTGCCACCGCTATCAGCACTGCACCAGAGAGTGCGTAGGTCACTCCGTTATGGGGGTGGGTTACAAAGTAGAACCAGGCCGACCCAACTGTCAGGTGTTGCAGTGTGGAGACGATGCCAGCACCAATATTGGCAAGCAGGGCTGCTGGCCCCCCTCCTGATGATCCTGGCTTGGTGCCCCCTGGGACTGCAGCGGCGCTCGCTGAGGGACTGGGTGAAGGGCTTTGCGATGGGGTTGGAGTTGCTGATGGCGAAGGTGAGGCGGAGGGCGAGGGCGAGGGCGAGGGCGAGGGCGACGCAGTTGAACTACTTGAGATCGGTGAGAGCACTGGTGCTGGAGGCGGTGCCACCTCAGTAAGGGTAAGGACATTGCTCTTTATCTGGTAGGAGCCATTGGTTACCAGCAGGCTGACGCTTACGGTGCCAGCAGATCCCGCTGGGGCAACTGCCACAATCTCGGTGGCAGACACCACACTGAACTGGGTTGCCTGCTGGGACCCAAATAGCACTTCAATCACACGGAAGGAGGTACCTACAAAGTTGTCTCCGTAGAAGATTACTGTGGTCCCACCTGCCGATGAGATTGTGGTTGGGCTGGTGGCGGTAAGATGTGGCCCAGGAAATGCCAGAACAACCACCGAGGCCTGGGTAGCAGCACTGGCCACCACAGGCAGGAGTGCAAGAGCAAATGCGACCACCGCAGCCACCAGACGAGCCATGCTGAAGCTGCCGCTCCTCCGGCTCGGGAATCGCAATTTGGGTACTTCGCCAGTCATTGTTGTTAGTGTCTCAGGAAATGGACCGA
>JAJZMA010000211.1 GCA_021850405.1 bacterium | reverse complement strand
GTCACCCTTGCATCACAGCCACTCACTATCCCGCCTCGCTACACCCACGACCAGATCCTTATCCTCGACCAACTCGGCCTCGGCCATTTGGTCACCTAATTGTTAAAGTCGGGAGGGGGTCAGGTATCCACTGGCAAGGCATGCATAGTGCCCGCATGTGAATTCGGAGAGCACTGACAAAGGTAGTTTCTGCTTCTGCCAGCGTTGCTGCAGATACCGGAAGAGGCTGCCGTTCCAGACGATCCAGCAGCTCGTGGGGTTGATGCATGCTGCACCCCCAGGGATACCTGCATTTAGGCCGGTCGCTGGGATGCTCTGCCATGCGCCTCCCTGCCTTGCCAGGAGGACAGGTGCGCTGGGGGAGCCATAGGGGCCAGCATCAGATGCGCCGACAGCAAGACAGTATGTGGATGATGGACAGCTGATGGAGGTGAGTGAGCCAGTCAGATGTGGAATTGGCTGCAGCCTCCAGCCATGTCCCGACCATTTTTCTACAACGGCGACAGGGAGGGCTGCCTGCATCTGGTTTGCGGCAGGCACCTGCTGGAAATTGCCCACGGCAAAGCAGCTGTCCTGTGCCGCACAGGTGACCCCAAGCAGAGCGATGGAGTTGCCCTGCACGGGGGCCTGGTGCCAGGCAGGCGTTGTGGCCGCAAACGCCAGGATTGCTGCGCAGCCGCCAAGCACACAGAGGGCGATGATCTCAAATATCTGTCGTATCCGGTGCGATCCGGGCATGTGAGCCTTCCCCTCCTGCTGGCCAATGATTCATACCCCTTAGCCATAAATCCTGCTCCAGTCCTGACGCGACAGCGATTCTCATGTCGTTGCAGGACACCAAAGGAAAACTGCCATAACGATGTAGCATTACGTAGCGCTTCTACTATGCTACGCCAGAACTGGTTTTCTGATAACGCGTGTAACCCGGCAGTTATGCTGGTGTGACAGTGCTGCTGAATTTATGCGCTTGCACCCTATCAGCTGGAGACACTATAATCCTGGGAGGCAGTCGATACAGTACTGCTGACGGGAAGCGCCGGTTCCGGGATGCCGGGTAGCAGGATTGATCCCTGATCCAGGGCAATTCTGGTCGATATGAGAGGTAGATGGTGGAGTGCGCATGAGTCCGGTCCAGCAGAGTCGTCAGCTGAAGGAGCTGGCCGATGCGATCCTTGCAAGGAAGCCGCCGGGATCACCGCTTGCTTTTGTCCACTGCAGTGTTGAGGTTGACCCGGTTCAACTTGAAAAAGTGATCAGACAGTCATCCTTTGGTTCTTTGCTGCTTTGCCGCGGCGCAAGCCTGTCGGCACCGCAAAGCGACTACTATCCCGATCTCAACCTTTTTGCAAGCACCCAGTTCCTGTGTGCTGTGGAGCTTTCGGCATGGGGTAGGGAGTACGACAAGTACCGGGTGGACCCAAAGGGACCCTCCGTGCCGCCATACAGGATCAAGGATTACCCCGGCCAGAAGGACTGGGCCCGGCAGGTGGATATCAGGCTCTGGTACTCAAATGGGACCGAGGAAGCCTGTCAGGTGATTACACTTTTTGGCGCATCCGACTACCGTGGTCTTCCCCAGCTCAGCCGTGATGTAATTGCGCCAGCGTATGCAGAGACTGGCTACGAGGGTCATAACCAGAAGTGTCCTGCCCGTACATCCGCTCGGCAGGTTAGTGAGTTTCTTGGTATCGCGACCAATCTGTTTCTGGGACGTAGCCTTGGTTCCCCGGGCGCGCCAGAGCTGGGATAGCAGCACGCGGGGGAGCAGCAACCCAGCCGGTCCCGGACGGAGGTACATCATCCCAGCGTTTACGTTCATGGGAGTAGGGCTGTTTGAATCTTTTGAGCGGCTTTCCTGTGCGACTGCCTGATTGGACCAGCTGTCCTGACGCTGGATCCCTGCGTCATGGGAAGGGTTATCTGATCGTCACTGCAATGTAACGGACTGTCTCACTGTGACCGGGGCAATCCATATACGCTTGACTGGTGTTGGAGGCGCAATTATGGGTTGGCGGCTGAGACGGGGCCTCCTTGGGGTTGGGGCAATGCTGCTTTTTGCTGCCCTGGTTGGCTTTGGTTCACTACCCTCATGGACGATCTCTACCTCCAACGCTGCCAATGGTTTTGGCGCTGGCACTCTGGGGCTCAGTGATACTGTGGCTGGGATCACCTGCTCTGCTACGGCAGCCAGCCCCGCTGCGACATGTTCCACCTCTCTGGCCCCGGTCACAGCATCTGCCACGCCTTCCTCCATTGCCGCATCAGTGACCAGCAACGGCACCCTTGGCGCAAACGTCGGAATAAGCGCGCCGGTCTGTGGGCTTGCCCAGGCACAGGATGCCACCGGTGGGGGAGACACCATGATCGCGCATGGGGGGGTCATCTACCAGGCAGCTGGACCGCTTGGTGGAAGTGCCATCGCCCTGGACGGGACCACCGGCTATTTCGGGGGTGTTAACGCTGTTTCCGGCTCCAGTAGCTTTACCGAAATCGCCTGGTTCGAAACCACAGGCTCGGGCAGCATAATGTCGCTGGCCAATGCTCCGGGAGACACTGGTGTAACCAGTAGCGACCAGATGTTGTGGCTGGACTCCCGTGGCAGGCTGGTGGCCGGCATATTTCCTGGAACCCGGGATGAGATTATCTCGCCAAAGTCATACAACAACGGGGCGTGGAACTTTGTAGCTGTCACTGTAGGTCCAGCTGGCTTCTCTTTCTACGTGGATGGTGCGACAGTCAAGACCGACAAGTTCATGACGACCGCAGGCAGTCTCAGCGGCTATTGGCACCTGGGCTGGTCTGACGCCCTGCAGGCAGGATGGGCCGATCCGCCAGCATCTGCTTTTTTCCCCGGAAGCCTTGCTGGCGTTGGGGTCTTTTCCGGGGTGTTGACAGGGACAGAACTTAATACGATGTATGGGTCTGCCAGTATGGCGGCCTATTCTTCGGCTGTACTGGCTGATGGTGCTCTTGCCTACTGGCCGCTTCAGGACACAGGGAGTGTGCCTTACACAGGCACCGTCCCGGAGGCACTTGGGGGAGCCACCCTGACTGCTCCTGGCTGTTCCCAGGCAGAGGTCACAGCCAGCCTTGCAGGTACGTGCCTCTACCCTGCCTCCGGATGTACAGCCCCAGCATCATCCGGGACGATTGCCGGGCTGGCAACAGAGAGCCCTACATTCTTTGTCCCTGCTGGCACACCAGAGGGCCTAACACTTGACTACGCCGAGAAGACCCCCCTGCCCACAGTCCTTGTGGGAGTACATGTGATAGGGACTTTGGCTGTGGATGGCGTCGAAGGCTGGCAGGAAACACTTCTGCACCCATTTGATATAGAGCTGACCTGAAGCTGGGTCATCTGGGCCAGGTCTGAGCCCGGCAGGTGGCGCGGCATTTTCTGTGCTCACGCCAGTGGCATATAATGCAAGACCTGGTGTGGATAATCTCCCAAGCTGCGGTTCCAGGGAATGATCTGTATGTAATGACGGTCCGGAGCTGCCAGCCACTGTGTGTCTGCCCTGTTGCTGATGGTCACGTATGGGCGCGCTGAACCGGCGGCGGCACACGCCCCGGCGACCGCTTGTGTCGGGACGATTTTCGGCCACCACACCTAATCCTGGGCTCTCCCTGGTGGGCCTGGGTT
>JAJZMA010000185.1:1995-3650 GCA_021850405.1 bacterium | reverse complement strand
ATCGTAAAAGTGCTGGCAGTCACCGGCATGGGCGTGGCAACTTCAGGAACATACCTGCGCGGGCAGCATGTCTACAACCCCCTAAAGCCAGGCTCGACCATCGATGGCGTAGTGAGCCTGACAGTCATCGGCCCAGATGCCTACGAGGCAGACCGGTTTGCAACTGCGGCGTTTGCCATGGGGCTAAATGGAATCAACTTTGTCCAGGACCTCGGGGGCTTTGAAGGCTACATGATCGAAGCAAATGGACGGGCTACCTACACTGACCACTTCCTGAAGTACGTAATCCGGTGACACGCCTCTACCAGCTTCTCGGCGGGCTGACGATGTATCGCGTTGTGCTCTACTACCTGATCGCACTGGATGGTGCAGGCGCTCTCTGGGCGGCATTCGGGCGGGTGCAATTTGGTATCCTCCCACTCCTGTTTTCAGTCGCCATCCTGCTTGCCACGTGCATTGGCACCAACCGCGCGTTTGCCTGGGCATTTGAAGCACACACCAACCCCGAATCCTCCATCATAACTGCGCTCATTCTCAGCCTGATCATTACTCCAGCAATAACAGTCCCCACTGCAGAGTTTCTGGTCGCCGCAAGTGTCCTTGCCACCGCCACAAAGTACTTGCTGGCAGTTAATAAAGTGCATGTATTCAACCCAGCCGCTATGGGGGTAGTTCTTACTGCCCTTCTGGCGGGACAGGCTGCAAGCTGGTGGGTAGGTAGTGCAGCGATGCTTCCCTTTGTGCTTGCCGGGGGCATAGTGGTGGTCACCAAACTGCAGCGCTGGACGCTAGTCTCGACCTTTCTCGTGACCGCAACAGCCGTAACTGTCGTTCTCGGCCTGCAGTCGGGAGTGCTCGCACGCGACCTTACGGGCCTCTTCATCCAGTCTCCGCTCTTTTTTCTAGCCGCTGTGATGCTGACAGAGCCTATGACCCTGCCAGCCCGGCTGCGGCAACAGGGAATATATGCAGGCCTGGTCGGGATGCTCTTTCCACCCCAGGTGCATCTGGGAACCATCTTTCTCACCCCAGAACTTGCACTGGTAGCCGGAAATGCCTATGCCTACCTGGTTAGCCCCAGGATACGCATAAACGCAGTCCTTAGAAACCGGCATACAACCAGCGGACCAGACCTGGCGGACCTGGTCTTTACAGTGGACCGCCGGGTAGCCTTTGAACCTGGCCAGTATATGGAGTGGACCCTCCCCCACATGCATCCAGACAGCCGCGGCGTGCGCCGATACTTCACCATAGCCTCAGCCCCCACCGAAGATACCCTTCGACTCGGCCTCATAATACCCGCCAGGGCGAGCAGCTTCAAACGGGAGCTTATGACACTATCGCAGCATGGAAAGGCTGCAGCATTATCGGCATCGCAGCTTGGGGGCGACTTCATTATGCCGAAGGATCCCTCGGCCCGACTGGTATTCATCGCGGGCGGTGTTGGAATAACTCCTTTCCGTAGCATGATCAAAAGCCTCATGGACCGCAAGGAGAAAAGAGACATAGTTCTGCTCTACTCCGAGTACCGGAAGGAGCGCCTGAGCTACATGAGACTGTTTGAAGAGGCTAGGCAGGCAATCGGCCTATCCATCGTTCCGTTCCTGACCCATGAAAAAACAGAAGCAAGAGATCCGCGCTATCGGTATGGTTTC
>JAJZMA010000185.1:1512-1985 GCA_021850405.1 bacterium | reverse complement strand
AGCGCATTTTCTATGTCTCTGGATCGCCCCCGATGGTTTCTGCCATGAAGCGCAGCCTGAGAGAGCTCCATGTTCCCCGGGCAAGGATCAGGACCGATTACTTCCCCGGATATTAGCGAATCTGCCCTGGCGGGTCGGGATCCGGTGTCCCACCATGTATCTCATCCGCTGTAAGAGCCGCCCCCCTTTCGGCACTGTCCGGTACACTGGAAAAATGGCCGATGACCGCGATGAAATCCGGATTGGAAAGCACACTGTCCGACGGATGGGATATGGCGCCATGCAGCTGGCAGGGCCTGGAGCATTTGGTCCCCCGAAGGACAGGACTGAAGCGCTTGCGGTATTGCGTTCTGCCGTAGACCGCGGCGTCAACCATATCGACACCGCACAGTACTACGGCCCAGCAGTCGTCAATGAGCTTATCCACGAGGCACTCCACCCCTACCCGGACGACCTGATACTTATCAGCAAGG
>JAJZMA010000185.1:0-1502 GCA_021850405.1 bacterium | reverse complement strand
CAGCAAGGTTGGGGCAAAGCGCAACTCCCAGGGCGCATGGCTGCCCGCCAGCTCGCCCAGCGAACTGCGTGTTGGTGTGCTTGAGAACCTGACCACACTGCATACTGACTATCTTGCGGCCGTCAACCTGCGGCTACCCGATCTGCCGGCCGGCAAATCAGTGGATGAGCAACTCTTCGTGGATCAGATTGGCGCCCTGGCAGAGCTAAAGCAGGAGGGCATCGTTGGTGGCATCGGCCTTAGCAACATCGGCAGCGCGCTGCTTGAAGCTGCGCTGAAGATCACAGAGGTGGTCTGTGTCCAGAACCCGTTCAATATCATCGACCGGAAGTCCCTGGAGGTGGTGCGACGATGCGAAGCGGAGTCAATCACCTTTGTGCCGTTCTTTCCCTTGGGGTCGGGCTTTTCCACGGTCAACCCGGTACTCACAGCTCCCTCCGTAACCACTACTGCAGCGCGCCTTGGTGTAACCCCGGCCCAGGTTGCCCTGGCATGGCTGCTCGATGTATCCAGTAACACAGCTATCATTCCAGGCACGTCCTCGCTGCAGCACCTTGAAGAGAATCTTGCGGCAGAGCAGCTGGTCCTGGACCAGCAGGCAAAAATAGATCTCGGACTGCCCAGCGATACCTGACCAGGGACACCCCGGGCCGGTCGGCCAGTGCCCAACCGGTAGAAAGTCAGTGGACACGCAGTTTTACTTAGCTGACTGCATCCGTCCTGGCCCGGGCAGTTCGTCTGCGCACTGCCGACATCACGGCAGCCAGCAGCATTACCACCATGGACGCATAAAACGCCGAATGCAGGCCAGTGGCAAAGGATGAGGCCAGCGAATGGGAGAGAGACTCGCTCCCGACAAATATTCGAAAAGCAATAAAACGCGGTATCGCGTGAGCTGCGACCACCAGTGCCATCGCAAAGGAAAACACCATGCCCACATTGGCAAACGTGCGCAGCATGCCCGACGCCACCCCGAAGGACCGCCCCGGAGACGCCTTCATGACAGCAGCATTGTTGGATGGGAAAAAGCATCCAGACCCTATGCCGTTTACCACGCTTGCTACGACAATCAGCCCAAGCCAGGTCGAAGTGCCGAGCTGGGCATAGATAAAAAGCGCCACAGCCTGAACCACCAGACCGAACGTAGCAGGAAAGACTGCCCCAACCCGGTCAGAAAGCCTGCCGGCGAATGGTCCGACCACAGCACCCATAAGATAACCCGGCACCAGCAGGATTGATGCATTGAGGGGAGTGAGCTGCCTTACTCCCTGGAGATACATGATTACGAGAAAGAGGACCGCAAAATTGGCCAGACTCTGCAGAAATGCCGCCGACAGGGCTGGGAGCATGGTAGGGATGCGAAACAGACTCATGGAAACAAGCGGCTCGGGGTGCCTGGTCTCCATAACGGCAAAACCGGCCAGCAGCACCAAGCCAGCCAGGAAGAGTGCTCCTATCTGAAGGTCGAAGGGATTGGTTGCAAACTGGGTTGCCGCCCAGAG
>JAJZMA010000131.1 GCA_021850405.1 bacterium | reverse complement strand
CAGTAAGCTCGCCAGATTTTTCGATGGAATTCCATCATCTTTCACAGCCACCTATGTGGATTTCAGTGTTCATGACTACTCTTCCCAGGTGGCTCAGGCAGAGGCAAAGATCAAGGTGGACCAGCAGAGTCTGGCGGGCTTTGAGGAGGACCTGGCGACTGCAAAGGCAGCAAACAGCACCCAGTACAGCGAACAGTATCTTGAGGCAGAGATCGCCACTCTGCAGAACGAGATTGCTACAGAAACGGCGAGCCTGCAGTCGACCTCCGCTACCGTGGCGACCACTCCTGTCACAGTGTCTCTCGCTGAGGCCGCATCTGTTGCCTCTCCTCCTTCCCCCTTCGTAGGTGCCGTCCTTTCCGGCTGGAGCAACATTGTGGGGATAGTTTCAGCCCTTGTATTCATTCTCCTTACACTGCTGCCGTTCCTGCTAATCGGTGCTGGCCTGTACTTCCTGTTGCGCAGGCACCGCATCCGCCTGTTTCGTACATACCGGGAAAGGGGAAACGATTTTGTTCCTCCGGTTCCATCCGTCGGGGATGGCAAGTGACGAGGGAGGCAGAAAGGCGGGTCACTGGCTGAAGCGCCTTGCGCGACTGCACGAAATAGTGCCGCTACAGGCTCCGGGGAGCGTCGCCCAGGGGTTAATAGCGGCACTTCCCTTCGTCTGGAGGGGATATATCAGCCTTGCTGCTGCTAACGGATTTTCATTTTTTCTGGGGCCAGATCCGGGGCCGGCTTGAGGACCAAAAAAGATGGATAATTAGCAACTGTGGCAACAGCAGACTTCCGGATCACCAGCTTTCAGGATGAGATGTATGCTGAGAACATCTATGTTGTCAGCCGGTTTGTCGATGAGCACGCTCTTATCATTGATCCCGGTATGGCGACAGAACGAGCGCTGGAATGGTTGACAGGAGAGCACCTCACCCTGGATGCGGTTCTTGTATCACATGGACACATTGACCATGTATGGGGGATTCCTGAAGTGCTCAGCGCATTTCCATCAGTTGCGATTCACATGAACACGGCCGATTCCCAGCTTGCTGCGAAGACTGTCTTCGGCGAGCGTGGCCTGACACCGCCAGACTACGGAGTTGCCGTAGAGGCCAGTCCGATTAACTGGGCACCGTACGTTGTATCTGTTGTCGAGACACCGGGACATACGCCAGGCTCAGTGTCATTCCGGCTTCAGGACGTCCTTTTTACGGGTGACACACTTTTTGCGGGGAGCGTTGGACGCACTGATCTGCCTGGTGGTTCATGGCAGGCACTGGTAGCCTCAGTGCGCAAGCTCTATCAGATTGACGCTAATGTAACTGTCCTGCCAGGGCACGGAGGGTCAACTACAGTTGGGAGGGAGGCTACCACCAATCCTTTTGTATCTGCCAACGGAATTCCTGGGGGAGCCTGACCTTACGGTCTCCATGCTGCATGCGCACAAGTGCTCCTTTTGCGTCCTGGGGATGAGTTGGGATGCGGCCGCTTTGGGCACCGTAACAGTGGTTGCTGAATCTCGTTACGGATGCGTGCTCAACTGACGGTTTTTCAGGTGCAATAGTCTTTTATAAGAGGTGAAGATGGCAAGCCGAAGAATGCCTGAGGGAAGATACCTGGAGCTGGATGGTCGTGGGACCACTTTTATCCGGGAATGGCACGGCCCAGATGGTGCACCAACAGTGCTGCTATTGCATGGTCTTACGGCAACGTCGAAGATAAACTGGTACACCAGTTTTGGCCTGCTGTCACGGCATTACAGCATCCTGGCACTGGATCATCGGGGACATGGCCACGGGCTGCGCAGCCGCACGCCATTTTCGCTTGAGGCCTGTGCTGAAGATACAGCTGCAGTGCTTGCAACGCTTGGGATAGGCAAGGTTATTGTTGTCGGCTACTCGATGGGAGGGCCAATTGGCCAGCTCCTATGGAGGGGGCACCCCGATCATGTAGCTGGTATGGTCCTTTGCTCCACGGCAGCCCACTTTCCCCATGCCATGGCAACAAATTTCCTTTTTCCGTTCGTACCCTGGCCCATTATCCCAAGGGGAGCGCCAGCATGGGTGAACGGAGCCCTGGACAGGATAGGTATGGACGCCATGGCACAGATGCTGCGCAACGATCCAATTGCCATCGCCCAGGCGGTAAAAGCGTTAGGACGCTTTGACTCCCGCGCATGGCTAGGGAAGATTGATGTGCCTGCCAGTGTGCTTATTACCAGCCATGACCGGCTTGTTCCTCCCAGGCTCCAGTGGGATCTGGTGCGGCATCTTCCGGCATGCGAGGTTACCGAACTGGATGGAGACCATCTGGTTTTTGTGCGTAAGGCGGCCCAGTTCCGCCGGGCGGTGCTTTCAGCCTGCCGCTCAGTGGAGCGGCGGAGTCTGGCCCAGGACAAGACCAGCCTTATGGGTGCATAGGCCCGGCGGCATCCTGGCGAGCTTTTTGGCATACACTTGTAATGTGCAAGCTGGCCGGGCGGTCGCGGAACCTTGCTGGTTCTGAGGAAAGTCCGGGCTCCACAGAGCAGGACGCTGGGTAACGCCCAGTCGGGGTGACCCGAAGGAGAGTGCCACAGAAAATACACAGCCCATTTTAAAAGTGGGCAAAGGTGAAATGGTGGGGTAAGAGCCCACCGGCATCCGGGTGACCGGATGGCCAGGTAAACCCCGTCCGGAGCAAGGCCATACAGAGGCGGGAAGCAATTCCCAGGGGTTGCTCGCCCCAGTACTCGGGTAGTGCCGCTTGAGGTGATGGGCAACCATCATCCCAGATGGATGGCCGCCCCCCGCTTTGCGGGGACAGAACCCGGCTTACAGGCCAGCTTGCACGCTTTAACCTTTTCCGGTCGCAGCCGACAGGATGCAGCAGCTGCCCGGGGTGGCTGCTTTGCGGCTCCGCCCCCTCCAATTCTGGTTTTCTGGTCTTCTGGCTCTGGCGCTGGTTGTCTCTGGGCCTGGCTATGCGAAAGGTCAGTTTGGGCGCGCTGAGGGCCCATCCTGAAGCTGCCGTACCGCTGCTACAGCCAGCTGGTCGACCCGCTCATTTCCAGCTACCCCGCTGTGGCCACGCACGTGCTCAAACCTGACCCGGTTGTCTACCAGCGGGTCAATGGTGGGATAGAGGTCCAGATTTTTCTTGCGTTTCCATTTGCGAGTCAGCCAGTTGATCACCCCAAGACTGTCAGTTCGTATGACTACCAGCCAGTCATCCGTTGGCTGTGCATCCCTTCTGATGGCAAGAAGTGCCTCCCGTACAGCTTTCAGCTCTTCCCTGTTGTTGGTGGTTTCTGGTGATGCAGCAGCTGCCTCGGCCACCCTGCCATCTGGCCACTCTATCCGGTATGCCCAGGCACCGGCTCCTGGATTGCCTGAGCAGGCGCCATCAGTGTAGGCGATTACGGTTTTGGCAGGGGACATCAATTACTCCACAGGCGCGGCTTTTTGGGGGACAATCAACCTGATGCTGAATTACACATGTTGGCAGATTGGAGTGGAGCAGGCATGATCCAGTTCCGTGCAGCGCACACCGCCATGGATCCCAGGCGCAGTGCTCCTTGGACGCTCGGGTCTGGTCAGCGTGCGGCCCTCCTCCTGCATGGCTTTGGCGGCACGCCGGTAGAGATGAGGTTCCTTGGGCAGCATCTTGCTGAATCAGGCTGGACAGCCCA
>JAJZMA010000175.1 GCA_021850405.1 bacterium | reverse complement strand
GCGAACCAGAACAGGCAGCAAAGCGGAGGTTTTTTTCGTGGGATCAGTAAACCAGCAGGCCATCCTGTCCCAGGACCCGCTGGCCCTGGTGATAGGCATGGATCTCGTAAGCAGAGCTGGGCTGCGGCTCCTTCCACCCACTGCAGGGCTGGGAGATGCACTGGAAGGTGACTGGGGCCTTGTGGGGGCAAAATGGATCGGAAGCCAGTGCCTAATTGCTGCAACCTGGCGACCCGACCCTGCCCTAAGTGCAGAATCGGTCGAAAAGCAGCTGCAGGCCAGGGCAAAACAGCTCTCCGACTGGCTTACCCAGAGAGCGGCAGCCCAGCGTGCAAAGGGCACAAGGGGGCTCCTTGTCGTGCTGGGAGGCGCACAGCCAGCGCGGCTGGCGCAGCTGCAGCTCCCTCCCGGGATCGGGGTGATTAGTGTTGGGGAGCAGGGGGGTGTCCAGGCCACCGGAGCACTTGGCAGGGAGCTGGCCCAGGGCAGGGACGCACGGAGATGGCGGAAGGCGGTTCAGCGAGGCGACGTGCCTCCCAGTCTTGCCGCAATCGACCTGGCTGAGCGGCAGAAGGTGCACACACCACACCTGGCCCGCCAGATAACAGTTCGCGGCCCGCTAATAACTTATGTCGTCATAGGCTTCATTGTCGCCATCTGGCTGCTGGAAGAGCTGGCAACCCACACCATCCTCACCTCTGCAAGTGATGCGACCCAGGCGTACTTTCTGGGAGCGCTTGGAAATGCAGCCCCTGCCGATACCCAGATCTGGCGCTATGTCACCTCCATCTTCATCCATGATCCTGCAGACCCGCTCCATGTCCTCCTGAACGGCATAGCCTTGTACTTCCTTGGGCTCTATGCGGAGCGGTTCTATGGGCGGGTGGCAGTGCTCTCAACTCTGGTGGTAACCGGCATCGTCGCCAACATCCTCTGGGTACTGCTGACGCCAGCAGGCACTTCCGGTTTTATAGTGTCGTTTGGGCTATCAGGAGGGCTCTGTGGCCTGGCAGGCATGCTGGTTGCCTCTGGCATGGGCAGGAGCGACAGTATCCCCAAAGGGATGGCAGCCACAGCCCGCCAGTATGGGATTCTGGTGCTGGTCTACACCGTGGTCATCGGAGCAGTTCTGGGAGGTGTCAACAACACCGCCCACCTGCTTGGTTTTCTGGCGGGCCTCCCTTTTGGCTATTTTTTGCTGCCATCGCCAACTTTTTCCATGCGGACGCGCAAGTGGCTGGAGACCATCCTGTTATGGTCTCCAGTAGGCATCGCATCGATCCTGCTGCTGTGGGGCGCGCTAGAGGTGGTAACCACCATAGGCAGTAGCAGCCCTCTGTAGTACTCTGGGACCAACAGCGGAGCTAGGCCAGGCCCTTTTCTGCCTTGGCTGCCAGGTTGACTGTGGGGAGCCGCCCTGGATTCAGACAGAATTCCCCAAGATGCCCTACAAACCAGTTCAGGCCCGCCTCGATAGCAGGCTTCCGTTCGGGAAGCCCTATTGCATCCAGCTTCCACTCAACCTTTTCTGCCGTACCACGTGCTGGCTGATACTCTCCCACCAGCACCCTTGGCCACGGGTACTGGCCAGTGAGGTCTACCCCCAGACGCAGGCAGGAGCCATCCCCTGGCCTGATCCTTATCTCTCTCCGGTGCACAAGGTTCGCAAGCCTGTCGGAGGACCGGATGTAGGAACTCTGGAAAGGGCCGCCATCTACGGGCCGCTCCTGGCGCACCATAAGCTTGCGCTCTGCATCCAGCGCCAGCAGGGCCTCTGCAACAGGTGCAAAGGCGTCCTCAGCAGAGAAAATCCACTTACTGTCCTCCGCCACCAGAGTAACCATGGGCCTGTAGGTTTCAGACATGGCATCCCCGAGGGCCTGGTTACCCGACCGGAGCAGCCTTCCCAGCCTGAAACGCACTTCCTCTGTCAGCCTGAAATTGTTCATACTCCCAAATGTGCCCTGCTGGAACGGACATAACACGCCCAGTGCGTGCCTGGGAGGAAAAATCCAGCGGCCTGCATTGCCCTGCGCCGGGATACAGGATGTCGATCACAGTTCGCGGGAGCAGCACTGAGTGCGAGCTGACCTGAAGCCGGGACCCAGCCGGCCGCCCGGCTACAACGGACCAATCACCCAAGTTCCCTGGGGGCAGTGCGCTTCTGGCTGGTAACAAACGGCGCCATCTCGCTGGTAAACCAGGTGACAGCCTCGCTCACCATATCGTCGAATGCAGCAGTGCCTGGCTTTGGTATTGACCACTCCCGAGTGGCTAGCAGCTCGTAAGTTGACCTGCGTCTCTCGCCGCGCAGAACAGGAGTGCGCGCCCGTCCTGGACCATGCGGCGGACGCTCGACGCCAAGATGCAGGCTCTCGCGGAGTCCGCTGTCTTTGTTGCGTGTCTTCAGGTTGATGCTGGTTGCCGAGATGAGGGCCCGGAGAGGCGCACTTGGGGCCCAGGTGTCATGGCCCCTGCTGTCCACCCGAACCTGGTTGGCAGCCGCAAATCTGGTCAGGCTCCTTGCCACTGGAGCAAAGAGCTGCAGGTTCTCTGCGAGCTCCTCCACAAACACCCGCTTCTGCTGCCCAGCGAGCTGTATGGAAGCAGAAAGGCGTGTGGCAAGCTCCCTTCCTCTTCGCCAGGAGGAGTGCGGCCCAGCATTGGTCCACGTATCCAGGGCTGGAGACAGAACAAACGTGATGTCACGGGGGCGAAAAGCGGCAGCGTGATCAGCCTTGCTCTCCATGTCAAGCCGTCGTGACATAACAAACTCTCCCATGTGGTCCACAAACCATTCGACAGCAGCGCTGACTCCATCGGTACAGTCCAGAGCTCCGGTGCCGTCCTGCATCCAAAATTCCTGGTCAGCTTCGGCGATGTCGGACCAATACCGTCCATGCAGCCATGTAGTGCCACCATCCGTCTCAACCGCAGAGAGAAAGAGGAATGCTCTGGGAGAATCGGACATGAGCTTGATCTCGGTTGGCTGAATGCAGTGTTCCATCTTCTTGGACCTGGTCCAGGACCCCTGGCTCGGGACCCTTATCTCCATTCCCCGGGCCAACTTCATGAGCTGCTCTGCAACTGGTGCAAAAAGCTTTGCAGCACCAGAATCTGTCTCAACAGTATGAGCACGCCTGCCCGCACGAGCTTAGGCCTGGTGCCCAGCCCGTACGGCCTCCACCACCTTCTCTCGCAACCCACTCGCCAGCTTGTCAACCATTACCAGCCTCCCTTACCCATTTCTGGCCATGCCAAAAACCATTCATTCCTGCTAACGCTAACGCGAAAGCCCTTCTGTAGCAGCTCCTTTCAGAGCCTTGGGATTGGCAATAAAAGGACCAATCTCTGAGAAGAACCACCTGGCTACATCCTGGAGCACAGCACGAAAATCCGGAGAATTGATGTCGGGAATATTCCACTGTTTCGCAGAGAAACCGTTCCTGTGGCCAGGGCCATACACTCCACCACGCAGCAGCGGGCCCCTGGTCAGCCCGGAGGCATCCTCAAATCCTGGGCGCTGCAGCTCCAGAAAGAGCACCTGGTAGTTCTTTCCCGGCTGCCCCTTTTCCAGCCTGATACTGCGGTCGCAGCCCCGGGCCTGCTCTCCCAGGGTCACAGTACGCTTCCATAACGAGTCAGAGGGGTTGTCTACCCGTAGCCCCATCGAG
>JAJZMA010000068.1 GCA_021850405.1 bacterium | reverse complement strand
TTCCGGCCAGTCCCACAGCCCAGGTCCAGGGCGAGTCCTGGCTCCAGGTGGCCTGCCAGTTCAACCAGGAGCGGATCGGGATTGCTTGGCCAGTCATTGTTCGCATACCGTGCGTCCCAGGTTGAGGCGGGGTCTTCTCCCTGCGCATTCCGGGAGTCGGCCGCAACGTAAGCTGTAGCCCGAGGAGCACCATCTGGGTCATCTCCAACACTTTCCTCTGGCTCCAGTACATCCTGTTCTTCTCCGGTCATAAGATCAGGATCGTCGTTGCGTCTGGCACCCCTTCTGCTCATACTTCTCCCTCCCAGGCAACGACCAGGCGACAGGTTGCGTTGCTCCAGCGCGGTGCTCTGGAATCTTTTCTTGGCAGTTAAATCTTACCGCACGGGGGAATAGCCGCTACCCGGTGCAACCGCTGCAGCAGGCGTGGTGCAGCCCTAACGGTTTATCCCCATCCACAGCCGCCCGCTCCAGATGCCATGGCAATACAATGGAGGCGATGAGCAGTAATACCATGCGTTTCCCAGATCGTGACCCAAGCTACAGGAAGCCAGGATGACGCCTGGTTCGCGTCAGCACAGAGCGGCGCTTCAGCTGCGCAAACGGCGGTGGCTGATGCCAGCCATAGGGTCGGTCACGCCGGTGGGGCTCATTGCTGTCAACGTGGCTGAGTTTATAGCACAGCACCTTGCTGATTTCCGGTGGGCTATCACGGTCCTTGCGTTTGTGAGTGGCACCATGCTCAATTCATGGGTGCTGCTTGGTATCTATGCACCGTGGGCAGAGCGCCATCCGGAGCATCCGCTTGCAAGGGAGGAAAACCGTGAAGTGGTCCTTATCTTCGGAATGTTGCTCGTTCTGGTCGCTTCCGGACTAACAGCCCTGTTCTGTTATATGGGACTGGCCAATGCGCACAACCTGCCCAATGAGCTAACCCTGCTTACGGCTGTCATTGCCATTGGGCTGCCGTTCGCATTGCGCGCCTTCTTCGAGTGGTACGCCTCCAGGGCATCTGCGGGAAAGCCAGGGCCGTAGCCTTGCGGCTGGTCACTCCCTGCAGTGGCAGCCGGCCGACCCGCAGTCTTCAGCCACCGTGGCGGTGGCATTGGCCATCCACCCGTTCATACTTCCTTGAAATCGGCATCTATAACATCGTCGCCGCTGGTGCTGGATGCATCTTCTCCCGATGTGCCAGGCTCGGTGCTACCACCTGCAGGAGCTCCCGCAGCTGCATAAACTGCCTCGCCTATCTTCTGGATTGCTGCTTCCAGCTCCTGGTGAGCCGATTTTATCGAGTCTGTGTTTCCGCCGGAAATAGCATCCCTTAGGGCCTTTATCTTTTCTTCTATGGACGAGCGTACATCCCCGGGCACTTTGTCCCCTGCGTCCGCAAGAGCTTTCTCAGCCTGGTAGGCAAGACTTTCGGCCCGGTTTTTGGCCTCGATCTGTGCCACCCGCTCCTGGTCTTCGCTGGCGTGGGCTTCAGCCTCCTTGACCATCCGCTCAACTTCTTCCTTCTGCAGGGTAGTAGATCCGGTGATTGTGACCTTGTTCTCCTTGCCCGTACCATGATCCTTGGCGGTGACGTTGAGAATGCCGTTTGCATCGATGTCAAACGTAACCTCAATCTGGGGCACACCCCTGGGTGCAGGTGGGATTCCGTCCAGCATGAACTTTCCAAGAATCCGGTTATCCCTGGCCATGGGTCGCTCGCCCTGCAGCACTACGATTTCAACACTGGACTGGTTGTCCGCAGCAGTGGAATAGATCTGTGACTTGCTGGTTGGGATGGTCGTGTTGCGCTCAATGAGCTTGCTCGCCACCCCACCCTCGGTCTCCAGTCCGAGAGAAAGCGGGGTAACATCCAGCAGCAGCACGTCCTTTACATCGCCGCGCAGGACCCCAGCCTGGATCGCAGCTCCGACTGCAACTACCTCGTCAGGGTTGACCCCCTTGTGGGGCTCTTTACCCGAAAGCTCCTTGACCAGCTCCTGGATTACCGGCATCCTGGTTGAGCCTCCTACCAGAATCACCTCATCCAGGTCGCTTGCCTTCAGGCCAGCGTCCTCAAGCGCCTTTTTGAACGGTTCGCGGCAGCGCTGCGTAAGTTCGTCAGTAAGCTGCTCAAATTTGGAGCGGGACAGGGTAGTAGCAAGATGCTTTGGTCCCGACTCATTGGCAGTGATGAACGGGATGTTAATCTCAGTCTCTGCACGTGCGGAGAGCTCAATCTTGGCCTTTTCTGCCGCATCGGTCAGACGCTGCAGCGCCTGTGGGTCCTTGCGCAGGTCAATGCCCTGCTCCTGCTTGAAGGTGTCGGCCAGCCAGTCGACGACATGGCGGTCGTAGTCGTCGCCACCAAGATGGGTGTCACCATTGGTGGCCTTGACCTCAAATACGCCCTCTCCAACTTCAAGGACGCTTACGTCGAAGGTACCGCCACCAAGGTCGAAAACCATTATTTTCAGGTTTTCCTTCTTCTCCAGTCCGTATGCAAGGGCGGCGGCAGTCGGCTCGTTAATGATCCGCAGGACGTTGAGCCCTGCTATCTGCCCAGCATTCTTGGTCGCCTGACGCTGGGCATCGTTGAAGTAGGCAGGAACAGTGATGACTGCGTCAGTAACCTTGTCCCCGAGAAACGCTTCAGCATCTGCCTTCAGCTTCTGCAGGATCATGGCTGAGATCTGTTCAGGGGTATGCCTCTCACCGAGCACCTCGACCTCAGCCCTTCCATCCTTGCCAGCAACGACCTTGTAGGGGACCTGGTGAATCTCGTTGGAAACCTCAGCTACCAGCCTCCCCATGAAGCGCTTTATGGAGTAGATGGTATTGGCTGGGTTTACTGCTGCCTGACGGCGTGCGGGTGTGCCCACCAGCCGCTCCTTGCTCTTGGTAAAGGCCACCACAGATGGGGTGGTTCTGCCCCCTTCCGCGTTTGCTATGACGCTGGGCTCTCCACCTTCCATGACTGCAACCACACTGTTTGTGGTTCCCAGATCAATCCCTACTGTTCGTGCCATCTACTTACATCTCCAAAAAAGCTGTTCACCTACATCTTGGGACATCCGCCTCCCCCTTTGCTGTCCACGGGAATGGGATACCCCAGATCAACGGCTGGTAAACATCGCACGGTCTTTGGGCGCAGGACTGCCGGTGTGGGGGAGAGGGCTCCATCTTGGCCTGGCAGGAGGCGTATTACGTGTTACTGCCAGGCGCGGGGAGAGGGTCCGGGACAAAGCGGATGCCAGGGGGCGGTGTCTCTGGTAGCGCCCACTGTATGTGGGCCTTGTTCCAGCTCTCGTGGTAGCGGTTTGCTTCCTGCACCGCCTGGTCAAACAGCGTGTTGAAGAGGGGAAGATCCCTGCTCGCGATTGCAGCATGCAGAGGCTTCGAATACTGCTCCATGAAGGCATCCAGGTCCTCTTTGTACTTTGGACGGGTGACTGCGCATAGCCGAAGCAGTTTGTCTCCCTGCCGGAGCTGCCACTGTGAGTTGGTCCAGGCGCCAGCTCTGGCTGCAAAGTTGCACCTCCACCAGCGGTCAGCTATCTCCGGCATTAGCCGGGCCAGGCCCGGCAGTGCAGCCTGGAGCGCGGCAAGGCCGGTTTCACTAATCCTGGTTTGTGCAGGTTCATCGTCTGGCATCTTCTTCACATTATGACGGCCCTGGTGAGTGCTGACCCGGCCCAGCGGGCGAATCCTG
>JAJZMA010000180.1 GCA_021850405.1 bacterium | reverse complement strand
GAGGAGTGGCCATGCTCTGGGCATCCACTTTGTCACGCTTACAGGTCGGGACAACGACGAGCCTGGCACATGGCCTGCTGAATCATGGCCAACTGCCCCCCTCTTAAGGGGGGCCATTGTATTTCGGCTGTCGGTGGCCCTCTGCTGCGGTTGCAGCATGAAAAGCAAGGAAGGAAAGACAACATGACCAGGAATACCGACGCCGACGCAATTCTTCGGCAGTTGCTCTACCAGCTGAAGGCGGAGCCGCGAGCAATCGACTGGAGCGAGTGCGCTCGACTGGGGCACCAAAGGGGAAAGGTCTCAGTTGATGGGGTACCCATCGTGATCAGGGACCCGTACGAAGCAGGGAGCTACACAGTCTGCCTGGGCGTAACCAGGTACGTTCCCGACACTGAAAATATCTGGCTGGTTACGTCTTCTGCCAACGGAATGGTTCCTGAGCGCCGTGTGCCACTGGCTGCCAGTAGCTCGCTGCTGCGCTGGCGAGTCAAGTGTGCTGTAGAAGCATCCTTCCGCGATTTCACGGACCGACGTGAACATACCAAGGAGTATGAGGACCAGCAGGCGGTCCAGGATGCAGCCCAGAAGATTCGCATGCGCCACCAGGAACGGCCGGCCATGAAAGTCTCAGGAGCAGGACAGGCCCTCGGATAGCGATGCCTGGACACTAGCCTGGCAGTCTTTGGGTGTTCGGGCGGCCGGTGGCAGTCCCGACCGAGCAACGCGGAGCCGCCCGCTGCTGACAAAAGGAACGCCACCGTCAAATGGCTGGATCAGGAATGGGTGCGGGCAGGGCGGGGCACCATTGCAGGCAGAGCGCCTTTGTCTGCCCCATGTCCCTGCGTCTCTGCTACGGTTGCAACCACAAAAGTGGCAAGGAGAAGAGAACATGACCAGGAATGCTGAGGCAAACATTATGCTGCGCATGCTGCTGAACAAGCTCAAAGCAGACCCGGCCGCGATCGACTGGAGCCACTACAATCGCCTCCTCCAGCAGCGCCAAGGAAGAGTCTCTCTTGATGGAATCACACTTGTGATCAGCTCCCCCTACGCAAGCGCCACCGACTGGCGGCGGGTAGAGACACGGCTCCGCCAGCACGTAGAGGTCTTGCTGGTCACTGCACGTGCCAGAAGTACTGCTCCCGAGCGCCGTGTCCTACTGCGGCAAGATAGCCCACTACTGAGCTGGCGAATCGAGCGGGCTGTGCGGGCATCATTCGACAGATTCGCAGACCAGATGGCACGCAAAGCAGAATCTGCATCTCAAAAGGCAATAAGCGCTGCACTCAACAAACGTCGGCTGAGCCCCCAGGAGAACAGGTCCAAGAATCTCCCACAGGCTGGCCAAGGGCTCCAATAGGCTCCTTAGAACGGATAAGGCTGAGTTCAGTACGCCTGATGCAGCTGACCTGTCCCGTAGAGCTGGCAACGAACCGTCCTGTACCGTGGCACGCACATCCCTGGAACCTCTTCACGATGAATCGGGCACGGACTGCCTGATGCGACTGAAGAACGCCAGCCGTAGTGCCATTGTCTGCCCCATGTCCCTGCAGCTCTGGTACGGTTTCACCATGAAAACCAAGAGCAAGGAGAGGGCATGACCGCGAAGCCAGAAGGAGACATTATCCTTGGAGCACTGGCCCAGGACCTGAAAACTGGCAGGGCCACAATTGACTGGGATCCGTACCCGGCAGGTTATGGCCACGGCAAAGTCACGTTTCGGGGGATAAAAATCCTGATCAGCGAAGCTGACATCTATGGCACTCTGGCCATTTCGCTTGTAGAGCCGCCAACGGAGGGGAACTATCGCGAGCGGCTTGTTCCGCTTCGCGCCAGTAATGCTCTGGTGAAGTGGCAAGTCAATCGGGCTGTGCGCGCATCCTTCAAAGCGTTCAAAACCGCGCTGCGGGCGCGTCAGGAGTCTGCAGATCTGGAGGCGATGAGGGACGCAATCAACAAGCTTCACAATGGGAGCCAGGGCGGCAAGGCAGGACGAACGCCACAAGAGGATCACGGACTGCCTGGACATCATGGACTTATGTAAAGGAGCCCGGCGCCGAGGGTCAGGTGCGCTGTTGCCGACGCCAGTTCCAGAAAACGAGAAAAGGGCGTGACAAGTAATACCGAGGCTGGTGTCATTCTTCGGAACTTGCTCCACAAGCTGAGAGAAGATCCCAAAGCAATTGACTGGACTCACGGGTACCCTTTGAAGAGCACGAGGGGACGAGTCTCGCTTGACGGGGTCACTCTTGAGGTCCGGGGCGTGGACGAGTCTGGCTACATGGGCGGCTACGTCGGCGTTGTTGCATGTGACCAAGGAATAGAGATCTCGCTGGTTCTTCCTCCCCCCTCAGGTACAGGCATGGAGCTGCTGGTTCCACTGCGTGCCGCGAGCCGGTTTGATAGCTGGAGGGTAAGCCGAGCCGCGCGAGCATCATTCAAGGCGTTCAAAACCCAGATGCGGGTGTGCCAGCAAGATGCAGATCAGAAAGCAATCCACGACGCAGTTGGGAGGCTGGGCAGCGGCAGCAATGGGGCCAGGTCCAGAGAAGTGTCAGACCCGGGAGCAGGACTCGCGTAAGTGCCCTATCCTCGTTGATCGGAAACGCCCAGAACGCGGGCGGTCCTCCAGCAGACCATCCCCTGGTTGCGCCGACTGCTGCCTGGACGCGCTCAAAGTTTAGGGGCTCTTCGCAGATTAGCGGGGTGTGGAGATAAAAGGACGGGAGTTTCCGTATGCTGTTTGGATCAATCACTCAGCAAGGAGAACTCCCGTGGAAGTTAATGCTACCCGTATCTGCAACATTCTGCTTGGCCTGCCAGAGGTCAAGGTTCTTGGAGTGGATGACCAGCAGGGCAAACCACTGGCTGTGTACATCGAGTGTTCAAGGGCAACACCCATATGCAGCAAGTGTAGGCGGTCTGCCAGGGTGAAGGATCGTTCGTTGGTGGAGCTGACAGACCTCCCTGCCTTTGGTCGTCCAGTTCGTCTCATGTGGAGCAAACGACGGTGGGTGTGTACCAATGGGGAATGTCCACAGAAGTCCTGGACAGAAGAGAACCATCATATCGCCTCCCCCCGACTGTCAATGACCGACCGTGCAGGAAGATGGGTGACTGAACAGATTGGCAGATATGCCAGAAGCATCAATGAAGTCGCCAACGATCTTGGCTGTGCATGGCATACCATCAACGACACAGTCGTTGCTTATGGGAAAGCACTCATTGAAGACGACTCAAGGCGTATTGGTGCAGTCACTGCGCTGGGGCTGGACGAGCTGCTGTTCTTTCGGAAGGGTGCATGGCACACCCTGCAGTGGGCAACATGCCTGGTCGATGTGCAGAAAGGAACGTTGTTGGATCTGGTGGAAGGACGAACAACAAAAGCGCCGTCTGCGTGGCTTCAGACACAAGAGACCTCCTGGAAAGAACAGATCCGGTATGGCACCCTGGATCTGTGTGGAACATTCAAGGCAGTGTTCGACAAGGAACTTCCACACATTACCCAGGTAGCAGATCCCTTTCACGTCATCAAGCTTGCAAACTCCAAACTGGATGAGTGTCGGAGGCGAGTACAGAATGCGACAGTTGGACACCGAGGTAGGAAGAGTGACCCACTGTACCGGTGTCGGAGACTGTTGACCAAAGCCAGGGAACGGCTGGATGAACAGGGTCAGGAGAAGCTTGTTGGTCTCCTCAAGGCTGGAGAT
>JAJZMA010000029.1 GCA_021850405.1 bacterium | reverse complement strand
CTGACGCTCCAGGCAATCCAGCAGCTGACCCGCAAACATGGTCTGAACCTGAACGGAGCCAAGTACGTGGTAAAGCTGCTGTTGCTACTCGACCGCCACGGGATACCACGTCCTGAAGCCCTGGCCAACATACGCACCGCCTACATCCACCTCTAGGCATCAGCTAGCCAGACTCTTGTCCCTGTACGGATAGGCTACATACCAATTGGTATGTAGGGTCCGGTACGGTAGTATTGGGATGATGGGTAGCGTGGAGCCGCTGCACCAACGGCTACAGTCGGAGAGGAAATGGAAGATCCACCAGTAAACGTCCTTCTGATCGAGGATGATCACGACATTCTGGAAATGTACCGGATCAAGCTTGAGCTTGATGGTTACAGGGTGAGCGTCGCCGAGAACGGTGAGACGGGCCTTTCAGAAGCGGCCAGACTGCAGCCGGACATCATCTTCCTGGACGTCAAGCTCCCCGGCATGGATGGCTTTGAGGTCCTTGCAGCACTCCGGGAGCGTCCTGAAACAGCTGACACCCCCGTCATTTTCCTTAGCAACTATGGAGAGAGCGAACTGGTAGACCGTGGCATGGGGCTGGGCGCAAACGAGTTCCTCATCAAGGCAAAGACCACCCCTTCCAGCCTCTCAGAGGGGATCAGCGAATGGCTAAGGGAGTAGATCCAGGCTCCTCCGATGTACCTGGAGTTGGGCTGGACAAACCGATATACACCATCTCAGTGGCGTCTGAGCTGCTGGAGACCCATCCGCGCACGCTCATGATGTATGAGAACATGGGGCTGATCCTGCCCCAGCGGACCGGTACTAACCGTAGGCGATATTCCCAGCGGGATATCCTGCGGCTGCGGGCCATACAGCGTCTGACACGCACCCATGGCGTCAATCTCAACGGCGTGCGGTACGTGCTGGAGCTGCTCACGCTGCTCCACCAGCGTGGAGTGCGTGCTCCCGAAGAACTTTCAGACATAGATATGGCAGCATTACTCTCATGACAGCCAAATGGGATGAGGCCGAGGGGATTGCCACCAGCGCCGCCCGGATAGCCGAAAATGCGCTCCTGCTGCTTCATACAGAGATCACTGCCGCCAAGCGGGAGATTACAGCAATTCTGGTACGGGTGGCAGTGGGGCTGGGACTCTTCGCACTGGCCCTGGTACTTCTAACGTTCCTCCTTGTAGCCCTCCTGGGAGTGGCCGTCACTGGCTTTGGCGATCTGACCCACTCAGCCCTGCTGGGATGGGTGTTTACAGCGGTAGCTGCCCTTGTGCTGGCGGCAATACTGGGTGCAGTTGGCTACCTTATATTCAAGACCATGGGGAGGCGTGGCAAGCGCGCACTTGACATTCTGGAGACGCCAATCGCAACCTTTTCCGGCCAGATAAAGGACAGGGGTCTGTGAGCAAGGATTCAGAGCTGCAGGAAAAGCTGGAGCAGCAGGCCAGGCAGCTTGCTGCTGAGATTGGACAATTTACCGCCCGGGTACATGAGCGGGTCGACCCAAGAGCCCAGCTGCGGCGCATGGGGCCGCGGGTAGCAGTTGGAACGGCTCTTCTTGGGACCCTTGCTGCGTCCACGTTTGTCATGCGCACCACCCACAAGAGCAGCCTTTCCCCAGATGCACAGAGTTTGGCGAAGAAGGTAGCAAAGCTGGAGAAAGAGCTGCACAAGGCAAGAAAGGGCCCGCTATGGCAGAAACTTCTCCTGCGTGCCATCTCAACCGCTGCAACCGCCGGAGCAACATCTGCCATGGAGCGGTTCAATGCCCAGCTCAAGGAAAGCTCAGCACGGATAGACCAATCCTCCCGACCCACTCACCATGGAGCCAGCCAGCCAGGAGGCGTGTCATATTCGCGAAGCCCGGAAGGGGTCGCGACTGGACAGAGAGATGCGGAAACCCACACTGTTAAGAAACGGGTCGGCTAGCGCACCCGGGTGCTGGAGCCGTGGGCACTTCAACCCTGTGGGGGCTTGTGCCTCGGCTAAGCGCCGGTGTTCCCGTCTTCCCTACCGCGGCCAGACAGGAGGCTAACCAGGTCACCGGTGTGGCTTGAGAGCAGCTGGTGAAGGTCCAGCACCTCGTCTGCGGCTATAGGAGGCTTGTCATCTGCCAGTAGCTCTTCTGGCATGTCATCGGTCTGGAGGACTATCTGCAACAGGTTCTCATCGTGGCAGCGGACACACCGCACCCTTACCAGCGCCCGGTTCTCCTGTTGCGCCAGCACCGTAATCTCACAATCACCCATACCCCGGCTGCAGACGGCACAGCGATAGCGGCCAGCCTGAGCCCGGAGCATTCGAACCAGATTCATATCAATTAGTATATTCCCACGGGCAAAAATGCAAAACCTGATAAATGTGTGACGGTTTTGGTTAAACTTGCCAACAACATTGGGGAGTGGCCAAGCGGTAAGGCAGCTGACTCTGAATCAGCCAATCAGAGGTTCGAATCCTCTCTCCCCAGCCAGGCCAACATGGGGACCGCCGCTGATGAACACGTGGGGGTTGTTGAGATTCGTGCGTGGAATGGCCTACACCCGCGGCACCTCACTTGCGGTCTCTGGAAGGGCAGAGTAGCAGCACCCATCGTGCGGGGCACCGTCATCCGGGTGGACGTGCAGCTGAGGTGGCCCTACTGCAGTAGACAGGTTGGGGCTGGATCTAAGAAATATAGATAACTCGTAGTAATAGTAACGGGGATGGGGGTCTTGGGGCGACCCGTACTGGGAGCATCGTCCAGGCCGTCCATCCCTTTGGCTGCCCAGCGACGGGTCCACTTGCGCACAGTAGCCAGGTGGCACTGTAGCTGTCGGGCTATGGCGCGAAGGGGCACCCCATCCGCGGCAAGAAGAACGATCTGGGCGCAAAGAGAGGCTCGCTGTGCGCTGGTGGGCAGGCGAGCAGCTTTGGCAAGATGGAGGGTGTCTGCACTGGAGAGAGTGAGCTTGGAAGAATGCATGGCAGAGTGCTCGTATGAGGGTTGATGATTACGGGCATCATAAGTAACCCTGTAATCCTGGAGGGCTCCCTGTAATGAGATAGTGTCCCGCCGAGTGGTGTAAATTCGCTGGCCGGGTGGTGGCGCGTAGACGACGGTTTGACCTGCGGCGTACACTCCCTCCAATGACAAATCGCCATTTTCCTGACGCCACCTCGACATTCATCAAAGTGGTCGGGGGGCGTCCGGTAGTGCGTCGCATGCCACCGACCGTTGTCCGACGAGTGGTCCATGGATCGCTCCGGCACCTGGTCATGGTGATTTCTGTCGCTATGGGGATCGTGTCGGGTGCCGTGGTGGGGGCAAGCCCGCCGGTACAGGCGTCCCCGTCTCTGGCAGGAACGTACTTTGAGGTCACCACGAATCTGGGGACGACCACAACCCATACATTCACGGTTGCCAGCTACGACGCCACGACAGGCACGTTCAGCGGGACGGGTACGAACCCGCAGATGACAGTGGGTGGGACGTTCTCGGGAACGTCTATTTCAATGACCTGGACATATCAGGATGGATCTGGATACGTTGCCCATCTGGTCGGCACGGTGTCGCCCACTTTCACGATGGCGGGGACGGGGACAGACACACTGGGGCAGAACTGGACATGGACGGCATCGCCCATCTCGTCACCTGGCAATCTTGTTGTCAACGGCAGTTTTGAGGCACCCATTGCCAACTGTCCGTATGGCCTGAGCCAGTACGGTAATGGCTCTACGGCAATACCGGGCTG
>JAJZMA010000202.1 GCA_021850405.1 bacterium | reverse complement strand
GACGGTCTCTCCTTTTTGCTTTGGTTGAGACCGTCACTCTACGAATTTCAACGCCACGTGGGGCATCCTCGCGTTCGGCCGCGTTCCTCCGCCCTCGCCCGACTCTCCCTGGATGCGCACTTAACCTGTTCGGCTAGCCGATCTTTCCCTCTGTGGTCGCCTTCCTCTCGATCCGGAGTCAGGCGCAGTGGTCCCAGGGGATGGACTCGAACCATCGATACACGGTTTTACAGACCGTTGCCTTAACCAGCTTGGCTACCCTGGGCTGTGCTGCTTGCGACCCCATGAGAATACCAGAGCTGTAAAGCTGGGCTCTAAGGGAAGCGCGTACGAAAGGGCGCGGGCGGGCCTGGGGATGCAAAGGCAAGGGGTATAAAGGGTGAGACTGCCCCGCCATGCTACTGTGTCACGGTGGATTATCCCATGCCGCCAGATCAGCCATCTCCACTTACACCGGAACCCGGGCCTGGTCAACCTGGCACGCTGCCATCTTTCCCTCAGCAAAACGGTGGTGGTATGTCAGGATCGCTTACTTCGTCTCCTGATTCCACTGCAGGGGAGTACCCAGGGTACCTTACCCCACTCGCCGAGGAGGACAGTGCAGCATATGGGGTGTCTGCCCCACTCTCGCCTCGCGGCTGCCGCCGTGCCCTGCCATGGACACTCGGCTGTTGCGGGCTGCTCATCCTTGTGATGGTTGGGGGTGCCATCTTTTCGGTATCCACGCTGTCCAGTAATCCCCTTTCCGGGTTTCCTTCCTATCCCAGCGCGGTGCTGGCCAGCACCAGCAGCCAGAACGGGATAGAGACAGAGAGGTGGTCTACCACGGCCAGCATCACGATAGTGGAAGGGTACTATGCCACTGCACTTACTACCCCCTGGACTGTCGATCGAGGATCGGAGGCAGGGTCAACCTGGCAATTTTCCTCAAGCTCCGGAGCTAGTGGCACCTTGAGTTTTAGCCCGGGAAACGGTGGCGGAACCACGATTACCGCTACCGCATCCTACCCAAGTCGTCCGTAGCAGCTCGCCGCTCCTGGACCAGGCCAGATGCCCGCAGCCCACCGCCCACCGCTCTGTGCTGGGCTGCGAGAGCCTCAGCTGTAGATTCACAACGAATTGTTCGAAAAATTGCCGCCAGGTCTGGCTTCCACGCTTGCTGTAGCTGGGGCGATCGTCAAGGCGTGGCGTCATGCGGTGGTTTCATGGGGTGGGAGGCTGTGGTCGGGCAGTGACATGTTTACCCGGAGGACACAAAAGCTGCTGGCACCGGCTACGAGCCTGCCTGGTCATGCTATGGTTTCGCGGTGGATTATCCAGTACCCCCGGACCAGCCCTCCCCACTTCCTCCAGAACCTGGGTTTGGTCAACCCGGCACGCCACCACCACCTGGCGGTGGCGCCCTTCCAGGATCGTTTCCTCCACCTCCCGATCCCACCGCAGGGCCCTACCGGGGATATGTTCCCCCCTCAGCCGGCGGTGGCATTCCCGTATATGGCTCGTACGTCCCGGTCTCGACCCGTGGCGGCTGCCGTCGGTTCCTGCCATGGACACTGGGGTGTTGCGGGTTATTGATTCTGCTGGTGGTTGGGGGTGCCATTTTTGCGCTGTTCCTGCTGTCGCATCAGCCTCTTTCGGGTTTTCCTTCCTACCCCGGCTCTGTTCTTACGAGCTACAACATCCAGAACGGCTCTGAGACTGAAGTGTGGGTCACCTCGGCCAGCAAGAGCTCGGTCGAAGGCTACTATGCCACCGCGCTTACTTCGCCATGGAGTGTCAACCCGGCATCTGAGGCTGGATCCACCTGGCAATTTTATTCCAGCTCAGGTGGGTCCGGTACCCTGACTTTTGTTCAGGGAGGCAGTGGGCAAACCACTATTACTGCCTCCTACGTCAGCTCTCCTTAGAGCCGCTCACCTCATGGACCTGGCCGGAACGCCCCCTTCGCGCTGCCTCTGGGTTGCAGGTTCGAAACGCTCCTGTGTACGATTCATAACGAATAGTTTATGAAATGGCAGCCATGTCTGATTTTCTTTTTCCTTCCAGCTGGTTGCAGGTGGGGCGGTAGTTAGGGGGTGTCAGCTTTGGGTGGGAGTTTGCGGCCGGGCAGTGACATGTCGGGCCTCACTGCTTATTTTGAGAGTCTTGGCAACCCGGTCCGGATGCGGATGATACAGACGCTGGCGGAGCTGCAGGAGGTTCGGGTTTCCCTGCTTGCGGAGCTGTGCCGGGTAAGTCAGCCTCGGGCAAGCTGGCATTTGCGCCATCTGAAGCGGGCAGGGGTGGTGCGCACCCGACGTCAGGGGAGAGAGGTTTTCTGCTGCCTGGATCGTGACCGGATTGCTGAGCAGTTGCACCGCTTTGAGCGCTTACTGGCTCTTGGCCTGGTCCCTGGGACCGGGACTGCCATAGAGACTGTGGCAGGGCATGGCGCTGCTGGTGGTGGGCGGTGATCGTTTTTGCCCCCTCAGCAACCTGTGACCGTGGCCCGCAACGGCTCTGCCGCAATTTGTCCATCCGGCTGCTCCCTGCTCAAGGATGCGACTAGACATGGATGCTGTGACTCGCCAGAAACAGGATGGACGCCGGCGTAGCGATCCCATGTTTGCCTATTACGGCTATCGCCTTGGAGAGATGGCGGTCCACCTGCTCCCGCGAAGCATCTGCTACGGAGTCGGATCTCTCGTGGCATGGTTCCTCACTACATTTTTCACATCACGCTTTGCCGGGCTTGAGGATAACCTTCGCCATGTGCTACCGGGAGCATCTGCGGCAGAGATCCGGTCGT
The DNA here is from genome assembly GCA_021850405.1 of bacterium. Taxonomy (GTDB): domain Bacteria; phylum Chloroflexota; class Dormibacteria; order Aeolococcales; family Aeolococcaceae; genus JAJZMA01. The sequence goes on along the minus strand of JAJZMA010000202.1, from coordinate 948 downwards.
GCATGCGCCGCAATGTCCACAACCTGACACGATGCTGGATTGATGTCATGGCGTCGCGCCCACATGATTCCGCTATCGCCAATACCAGTGGCGTAAATGTTGAACGGCTTAGCACTGCACTTGCACGCGGGCAGGGTGCCATAGTTGTTTCCATCCATTTCGGCCCCTGGCAAACGGGTGCTGCCGCATGGAATGATCGAGGGGGGCAGGTTGCGGTTCTGGCTGAGGAGCTGCGTCCTCCGAGGCTCTTTGAACGGATCGTAGCTGGGCGCAAGCGGGTGGGGATTCACGTTATTCCCATAGATGCAGTAGGCATGCGCGAGAGCGATCCTGCACGGGCACGGCAGATAGGTGCAACTGCGCTGCGCGAGGTGGTCCGGGTCTTGCGTTCAGGTGGCACTGTGGCGGTGGCAATGGACAGGGATATGATGGGGCGTGGTGAGGTGCTCCCTTTTTTTGGCGAGGAGACACTCATCCCGGTTGGTGCGGTGGATCTGGCTATCCGCACCGGTGCAGCGCTGGTGCCAGCGGTACTGTCGCGAACTGAACGAGGAATTACCGGGACCATCTACCCTGAGGTGTCGTACGACCCAGCAGCCCCGAGGGACGAGGAGGTCAGGCGTGTATCGCTGGAGCTGCTGAATCTTTTTGAAGGGATTATCAGGAGCGCTCCCGACCAGTGGCATGTACTGGACAGGGTGTGGCCCGGGAAGGCGCCGTCCCGATGAAGATCTGCATTGTCTCGCCGTATGACTTTTCCCATCCAGGTGGGGTCAATGAGCATATGGTGCATCAGGCGGCCGAGCTGCGCAGGCGTGGCCATGCAGTGACCATAATGGCGCCCAGCAGCTCCCATGAGGATGAGCATTCCATACCGGGATTTGTCCGGATTGGCCGTAGCGTGCCTATCCATGCCAATGGTTCGGTCGCGAGGATTGCTCTTTCATT
>JAJZMA010000140.1 GCA_021850405.1 bacterium | reverse complement strand
GTCCTGGTTTAGTGCGTTTACAACGACAGCTCTACAGGCAGCCTGTGCGTTCAGTCCGACTGCGAGAGCAAGAACGTGTTTGACCAGTGCGGTCCCTATCCCCTGACCGGCATACTTGCTGTCAACCGCCAGCCTGCCAAGCAACAGGGCAGGGATAATTCCCGGGGTTCCCTTGCCTATTATGCTGGGCGCCGCAGAGGCATCGATACCTGTCATAGACAGTGTGAGGTACCCGGCAATTGTAAAGTTGTCGTCGGCGATAACCCACGTGCCAGTGATGTTGCGACGCCGATTCTGGGTCGCGTAGTGTCGGAGCCATTCGTCCATAACCTGCTCTCCCGAGTTGAAACCGGAGCAGCTGTGGCGGCTGCGATCCAGTGGCTCTGGCCGGTGGAATCGCAGTGGCTTACTCAAGCCATTCAAACGTTTGTGGGCTACCCAGAACTTCCGCGAGCCGCGCATTCACAGAAGATGGTTGCTAGAGGGCATCGGCAAACGTTTGTGCTGCCTTCGGGGAAAGTGCTATCCGGTCCCGTTCGGTGAGTATCTCCACAGCCCTGGCCTGGGCCGCCTGCGACACCAGATCTGACAAGGTGGTATGGCTGGCCGCCACCGCCTCCCAAAGCAGCCGCTTTACTTCCGGCTGGATGCGAAGCTGGATTCGGTCGTTCCTGGCTTCCATCGTAATGTACTCACAATGGCAGTACATCAGGGTAGCGTCAAGGGTCTCCGCTGGAGCTGCAGGCTTCGGCAATCGCGGTCATTGCCCAATGAGGAAGGGATGCTGTCGAAGGGAAGGCGCTGGTAAGCCTCAGTAAAGCGGCAGTGCGAGCGTGGATCCGGCAGGAGCACCCCGAGGCGGCAGGGGTCCCTGGGGTTAGGCACCGGAAGCTGTCGGAACGGAGGCTGAAGATATCGGGGCCCACTTCCGCACTGGACCGGGGTGGGCGTGGGCCAGGCCAGCGATCCTGGACGGTTTGCTACAATCGCCTCTTGGCTTGCGGCTTTTTTGCCGGGGGAGGTTGCTTGGGTTTGTCTGTCGAATGTCCGCCCTCTGCCCTCACACTGCAAGTGTGATGGAAGAAGAGGAAGCTGCTCTGGTCATGCCATGGCAGCAGCGCAGCCACCTGCTGCCAATTGAGGCGCTTGCCCCTCTTGGTGCTGTCTCTGGTGTGCCCAAAGGAGAATGGCAGAACCCGGTAGCGGCGCGTGCGCAGCAAGCTGCTCTCGCAGGCGAGGTGGAAGAGCCGGTGCAGCTACATCAGGGCCTACCTCCAGTCCGGTCTCTTCCTGGGCGTGTGGTCGCCACGGGAGGCAGCGCGCAAGCCGATGCACCTGTGAGCCAGCCCTGGAGAGCGTCACCGCAGTGGGCAGCAGAGCCAGGCTACTCTCCTTATATGGCAGGTCTGGCGCCCGACGGCACAAACTTGCCGCAGCCGGAAGATAATGCTGGTGGCTCTGGCAGCTTTCGGCAATCTGGAGCGCGGGATGGCGGACCAGGCGAGGCTGCATGGCCTGCAGCGGGCGCTTCAGGGAGCAGTAGCAGCAATCTGGGACTGCGTCCGGAACCATTTGGGTACCCCGGCTCTCCTTATGGCGTCCCGAATGGGGAGGGCGAGGGCGACATGGAGCTCGTCAATGAGCCACTGTTTGGGGTGCGCGAGGTGCTTGTCGCGGCTCCAGAGAGGAGCGATGCTACGGTACTTTCAGAGTTAATTGCTGAGTCGGTGGCGGCCAACCGGAGGGATGGGAGTCCGGTGTTTGTCAACGGGGTCGATCAGGGAGTGGCCCAGGGGCTTGTCCTTCATGGTGGTTCATACCGTGATGTACCCAACGTTGATCCGGACCGGATTGACCAGCTCATTGTCCTCGTGCCGCAGGGCCTTGACTCCACCTATGGAGCCTGTCGCCTGCTGGACTTTCTGCGGAGCCGCAAGAGTCCCCTTGCCGAGGGCGCAGTTGTGACCAAGGAGGTGGCCAGCGCATCTGCCCAGCTGCTCGACCGGCAGCTTTCAGTCGGTGCGAGCGGAATTATCTATTTCGAGGCCGGGACGCTCCCGAAAAGTGGAGAGCAGCCACCCCGGCTCACACCGACGCGGGCACCGGCAGCGCTGCAGCTTGCAGCTGTGGCCGTTGCTGGTCGGCATTCTTCCATTTGTCTGTCTGGCATTGGTGCCACAGTTTAGCAGTCAATAAGCAACGGGAAAAAAGGAGAAAACATGGTGGGTAGTGCAATGGTAGCCGGGCTTGTATCAGTTACCCCGGCCAACAACGGATCGCTCATAGGCTTGACGACATTGCAGAATGTCACCAATGAGCTGGCTCTGATAGCTCTGGTAGCCTGCGCGGTTGCAGCCATTGTCGGAGCCCTTCGCTGGGCGTTTGGCGCTGGCTCAACCAATGTCAATGAGGCTGCAGCAGGAAAGAAGATGGTGGTAGGGGCAGTGGTCGGCGCGGTGATAATTGGTGCCGCGGCAACCATCATCAACTTCGCATACACCGCCGGCACCGCTCTCAAGTAAGAGGAGAAAGCCGAGGGTGAATGCACCACAGCGTGCTCACCTGCTAGCCAGATTTACCAGGGGACACACACGGTTAGAGACTGAGACAAAGCAACACTACGGGCCCGGCCCTGCAGCACGCCGCATTGCGGCTGCTGTGGGGGCCGCCCTGTTGCTGCTCTATGTGTCCCCGGTCCTGGTGCACGCGGCGACACCGACCCCTTCTCCTTCAGCGGGCCCCATCTGCAGTCTGCCGCTGATAAATGGCGAGTGTACAGCTGGGTCAACTATCGGGGGGTCCTTGCCCAGTTTGCCAAATCCCGTGGCTGATCTCGGAACGACGATCGCCAATGCAGTATTTGGCTATCTCCAGACTACAACCGCAAGCGCGGCGCTCTGGGCGCTGCAGCAGGTTGGCCACTTTATCAATACCAATACAGAGCCTAATCTGACTGCGTCATGGTTTGAATCCAACTACAGTGTGATGCTGCTCATTGGGATAACCATGATGGTTCCAATCCTGATCATTGCCTGCGTCCGTGCGGCCATGACCGGGAATCCTGGTATCGCCATCAAGGCTGGGGTAGTCTATGTTCCAGCCTGCATAATAGGCTCGATGGCAGCCATCTTTGGCGTGGATACGATGCTAAAGATAACCAATGGCCTGTCTTCACTCGTATACGGAAGTACGAACCAGAATTTCATCTCCTTTGCCACCAATGTTGGCAAGGTGCTTTCGGGGAACACCGTGCTTGCGCCGGTGTTTGTCCTCATAATGAGCGCGGTTGCGATCCTCATTTTTGGCTTTATCATATTCCTGGAGTTGCTGATGCGGGAAGCTGCCATATATCTGGTGGTGCTCTTTGTACCGCTGGCAATGGCTGCAGCGGTGATGCCGGACATCGGCCTGTTCATCGTGGGCCCAAAGCTGGCGCGCCGTGGCGTGGATCTACTTATGACCCTGATCCTCTCGAAGTTCATCATCGTTGTAGTGCTATCCCTGATTGTTTCCGGGCTTGCGGCTTCGGCAGCGAGTGGCGGATTTGTAGCGCTCATGGTAGGAGTGGTCCTGCTGGCGCTGGCCGCATACGCTCCGTACAAGCTCTTCATGATGATTCCGGCAATGGAAAGTGTGGCAAGGGTGCACACCAGTTCTGGCGGCGGTGCGGCCACGACTGGTATTGCGGTCTCCTCAGGGGCTGTATATGCCAGGGTGCGCAGGGACAACGAGGCACGCATGGGGGTTGGATCCACCATGATGGCTGGCCCAGCGGTATCGCGGAGCGGGGGTGGA
>JAJZMA010000134.1:985-3815 GCA_021850405.1 bacterium | reverse complement strand
CATCGCCGTAACCCATGGAACCACCGTGGGTGCTCTCGCAGAGGCAAACCAGCTTACAGCTGAGGATGTTGCCGTTGGCCAGCTCCTCCAGATTCCTGATGGGGCACTGGGCCTTCCTGGCTATACCGCCGGAGCCAGTGACGTTGAGAGCTATATCGTCGGTGATGGCGACACCCTCCTGTCGGTTGCCAGGAGATTCGGTGTTGACCCAACTGCGCTTGCCCGTAGCAACAGCATTCGGGTAAGTACCAGCCTGGACCCAGGCACCTGGCTTGAAGTGCCCGGTCGGCTGGTGCGGGCGAACGCACTGCTCACGCACGTTGCCGATGCAGTCGGACTGGACCCGGTCCTGCTCCGTGCGGTGGGATGGCATGAGAGTGGCTGGCAGCAGAACAGCATCTCACCGACCGGGGCGGTCGGAATTATGCAGATTGAGCTTTCAACTGGGGACTGGATCTCGGAACATCTCTCTACCCGGCCACTGGATTTGCGGGTGGCCCGGGACAATGTGGAAGCCGGTGCGCTACTGCTGCACCATCTGCTCTCGGTTCACGGAGGTGACGCTGCAGCCAGTCTTGCTGCCTACTATCAGGGAGATGCTTCCATTGCCCAGCATGGCCTCTACAGCGATACCGTCCACTACCAGCGGGATGTTCTGGCGCTTATGGCAGAGGACGCCTGACAGCCTGTTTTGGCTAGGCTAGCGGCATGACAGCTGGTCGCGTAGCCGCCCTGGACATCGGCAGCAACAGCATTCACCTGCTGGTTTGCGAGCCGTCCCCAGACGGCTGGCGCGAGCTGTACCGCGAGGCTGTCATAACGCGCCTCGGGGCTAGCCTGGCACGCGATGGAACTATTTCGCAGGAAGCGGTACAGAGAGGCATTGACGCTGTGAGCCGTCTTGCAGGAGCAGCCAGGGCAAGCGATGCCCAGCTTCTTGTGTTTGCGACCGAGGCTGTGCGCAGCGCGGGCAACGGGAGTCAGGTGGTGGCGGAATTATCCAGGGTTGCCGCGGTCCCGGTGGAGGTTATAACCGGAGAAGAGGAGGCGCGGCTCACCTATCTTGGAGCCCGCACAAGCAGGGGGCTTGAAGCGGGACAAGCGGCGATTGTGGTGGACGTTGGAGGTGCCAGCACAGAGGTTGCGAGAGGGACGGGGAGTGTCCCCGACCTGGCGCTTAGCGTCCCGCTTGGTTCGGGGTCGCTTACGGAGCAGTGTCTGTCTGATCCTCCCAGCCGGGCTGAGTGCAGGGTAGCCTATGAGGCGGCATGCGATGCATTCCATCCGGTTGCACCCCTCTCCCAGCACGGAAACAGAGATGTCAGCAGTGTCCTTATCACCGGGGGAACTGCGAGCACCCTGGTGCTGCTGACGGGTGGAGCCGCTCTGCTGGATTCGCAGCAGCTGGAGGAGGCAAGGACAACTGTGCTTTGCGCCCCTGCTCGGGCAGTTGCCATGCAGTTTGGCATCGAGGAGGGCAGGGCGCGGGTGATCGGCGGGGGGATTGAGATCTGTGCTGCACTGCTTCTGGTGCTGAAGGTGCGCTCCATGACGGTCGTACCAGAGGGGATTCGCCTGGGCGCCATTGTGTCCCATTTTGGAGATGGCAGGGTCATGTGAGCAACGCAAGGCGGATAGTGGTGCAGTTACGGCGCTCCCGCCGTGCGGCTGAAACCACTTTTCCCCTGTCAGCGTTGACACGAGAAGAGAAGTTGCCTGATGAAATATACGTATGCCCCAGCGCGCAGATTGCGCAACACAGAAGGAAACTCCCGGCTTACTGAACTGGTGGGAAGCATGCTGCTCATCCTGCTCGCGATTGAGGGGTTTACTCTCCTCTTTATCACCCAGATGGTGGTCCTCCACATAGTGATTGGACTGGTGCTTCTTCCAGTGATTGCACTAAAACTTGGCTCTGTTCTATACCGGTTTGGTCGTTATTACACCCATGATCCAGACTATGTTGCGAAAGGACCTCCACCATTGCTGCTGCGCGCGCTGGGGCCGCTGGTAGTAGTCAGCACGGTCCTTGTTATGGCGACAGGCGTTGCCTTGCTCGTGGCTGGCCCTGGGTATATTTTTCTGCTACAGCTGCATCAGGCCATGTTCATAGGCTGGTTTGGAGTGATGGCTATCCATGTACTGGGGCATTGGCGTCAGGTTCTGAATGCAATCGGCAACGAGATGCGCGCCATGTATGGAGCAGCCTTCTCCATTCGGGAGCCAGGTGGAGGTTTCACCCGTGCCTTTACTCTAGCGGCAGCGCTGGTCTTTGGATGTGTGCTGGCGACCCTGCTGTTGCCCATGTCCGCCAGCTGGCAGACGTTTTTTTCTTCACTCTAGGATGCGTGCGGGGCCAGACTATCAGGGAGGATGGGACCCCATGCTGGCCCAGACGCTGGCAGCAGCAGCGTTTTTCCGCCTGGAACATGGCAGTTCGTGTGCAACTGGTTTCTGGCGTGACTGGTATTTTGTCCTATGCGATGGAGCCGCGCGCTGGCACCGGCGGCGACAGGAATACTGAGAGGTCAGTGAGCAGTACTGTAAGAAACATTGCAAACTCGACCCTGCTCATCTGCGGCAGGGCGTAGTCACCCGAGACGAGCACAGCGCCATCCTGTCTTACCATCTCCCAGTAGGCAAGATCCAGGCTGCTTGCCTTCCCCCCGACTGCCGCTGCCTTTGGGCGGAACATGTATGAAGCGTCCCTGTTTTCCGTACGTATCGATATGGGGTGAGGCATGACAATCGGAGGAGCTTCAGATAGCTGAAGCGTAAAGCTGTCTCCTTCCATCTGAACCTCAAGGGGTGCAGCGGCCAGCTGCTGTCT
>JAJZMA010000134.1:0-975 GCA_021850405.1 bacterium | reverse complement strand
ATTAAGGTCGTGCAGGATAAGTGGCAGGGTGAACGTTCCACAGTAATCGCCGTAGATCACAGGTGGTACGGTCCGGCCACCGGTCGTGATCGTTGCCGGGCCATTGGGACCGATGTATCTAAGGTGTGGCATCGCAGGGGTCTCCAGGTGCATCCCGGCTGCGTGCGCTTCCTGCCGCGCCATCTTCTCCCTTTCCCGGTCGTCGGGGAGGGGCGCCTTCATCCACAGTACAATCCGGTAGGGCTGCATGCCTGCCGCAAGAGCCTCCTGCTGCAGGATATCGTTTCCTGCCTTCCGTAAGCGCGACTGTTTTACGGACATGGTAATAAAGAAACCGAAAAAAACAACGACTATAACTATCGCTATCGCCAGCACTGCCACAATCAATCCTCCAGGTGGTCTTGGGGGAAGACCAGTTTTCCTGGTGCCCAGTCTAGCGGTGGAAGAGCGCGGCCGAAGGTATCTCTGCTATTTCGTTTCGCGAAGGGATAGGCAGCTGCAAGGGTGGTGTTTTTTTGTCAGTTGCTGCCAGAAAAGCAGGAGTCCAGGGTTTCCAGTGTAGCTGCACCGGATTAGGGCAAAGGTGGCCCGACCAGGACCTGCATGGCAGGACGGCCATCATGCCCATCCCTCTTCGCATTCCGGGAGGGCCCAGCATTTTGGAGCTGCGCGGTCGTGGACGAGGTGCTGGCCAGGTGTCTGGTGTGCCGTTTTCAGGCGTGCGCTCGACCATCCAATTCGGTGGGAAACAACAGAGCTCTGGGTCTGCCCATGCCCCATCGAAACGGATGGTTCACAGTCGGAATCTGAAGAAGAGTCATCCTGTAGTGGATGTGTCCTGCGCGCCGTCCGGATGCTGGGGGGAACATGCTGTTCCTGTCGGGTTTCCCTTTTTCCTGATGCCTGGATTTGCGCTGCACCGTGACCAGTGCAGTGGACGTAGCACCCGGGCACGCCTACGCTATGCGGTAGCTG
>JAJZMA010000066.1 GCA_021850405.1 bacterium | reverse complement strand
CCGCTCCCGCAGCGGCCACCACTGCTCCAGCGCCACCTGCGCTATCCACCGGTGGTGGCGATACGTCGGAAACACTCCACGTGACCCCGGTCGTTCGTGCCCTTGCGCGCGAGCACAAGGTCAATCTTTCGCTGGTTACCGGCACTGGAATTGGGGGCAGGGTTACCAAGAGGGATGTTCTTGCCTATATTGAGGCAGGCGCAAATCTGTCAACAGCTCAACCTGCAGCACAGGGGGCAGCTGCTCCCGTGGCTGCTGGCGAAGATATGGCTCCGGCGGGGGCAGTTGCTGGCGCCGGCCGTGCCCCGGGAGTAGCTGCGGATGCACGGGATGTCATCTTGCCGATCTCCCCGGTGCGCAGGATGATTGCCGAACATATGGTGCGTAGCAGGCAAACCTCTCCTCACGCATGGGTTGCAGTTGAGGTTGACATGAGTGCTGCCACGAGAGCGCGCGCAGCGATGCGTGAAGATTTTCTGCGCCAGACTGGTGTGGAACTCAGCTATCTTGCGTTTGCGGCCCGGGCCGTTGTTGAGACGCTTAGCCAGTTCCCATCATTCAATTCCTCATGGTCGGAGGAAGGAATCATCCAGAAAGGGCAGATTAACCTGGGCATTGCGGTTGCTCTTGAAGATAGCCTGGTGGTGCCGGTCCTACATAATGCAGACCATCTGAGTCTTTCCGGACTGGCACTGGGACTGTCGGATATCATCGGGCGCGCACGTTCAAACAGGTTGCGTGTGGATGACGTGCAGGGTGGCACTTTTACACTCAACAATGCTGGTGCCCTCGGGACGGTGCTGTCGCAGGCGATCATTAATCAGCCACAGGCCGGGATTCTTGTCATGGACGGGATTGTCAAGCGTGCAGTTGTGGTTGAGGGAGATGCCATAGCTGTGCGTCCCATCATGAACTTGAGCCTTTCATTTGACCATCGCCTTAACGATGGTCTGCATGCGACAAGATTTGTCAATGCGGTCAAAAAGGCGCTTGAGGGTCTGTAGGAACAGCTGAGGGACAAGCGCGCGCACCCATGTGGGCTATTCGGCACTTCTTCATGCGCTGTCTACAGGTAGCTCGCTGGTAGTTGCATCGAGCTGCAGCACCGTTGGGGCCGTAGACTCCTGATTCACCACACCCGGGGAACATCTGCTCTGCCTGTATGGATTGGTGTGGATTGTCTCGTCTCGTCTCGTCTCGTCCGTTAGCTCTGGCTGAGCCCACCAGGGGTGTTGCTGCGGCGTGGTCGGCCAGTGTCAGGAGTGTCCCGTGGGATTACCCTCCACATTGCCGTTCCATTGTCCGCGCGGTGTCTGTTCACCGCCCCTACGCTCAGTGCATGGTTGAGCCAGCTACTGCAGGTCCGTTAGGGTTTAGACGGAAGAGGGAGACATTGAGTCGGGGAGCAGTGAGCCAGCGCTGCATGGGCAGTTCCCGTCTGGTGGTGGGTGGTGGCGATGCACCCGGGTTTCCCCACCATGGCGCCAGCTGCGTGACCCTTAATGTGTCAGCTGGTGGGGCGCCCGCTGTACTGGGGGACATCAGGCAGGCTCCGTTTCCAGACCGTAGCTTTGACCGGATCCTGTTTGAGCGGGTACCTTTTGACCTGCTGCTCGACGGGCGATCCCTGACCGAGGCCAGGCGGCTGGTAAGGGCTGGGGGCTTTGTGCATCTGGTTACTGGCGAAGCAGTGCCGATTGGGAGACTGCTGACCATGGTCGCGGTGGCAGGCTTTGGCAGGGTCTCGTTTCGTAGCAGGGGTGAGCTTGTTTGTCACAAGGCGCCAGCTACAGCTGCCCTGGAGGCAGCCTGCAGTCCCAGGACTGGCTACCTGCAGCGGGCGCGCCTTGTAGAGCACCATAACGATCTTGTGGCCGCGATGGCGGTCGTGAGCGCAGATGACAACTTTCGCCTTGCCATCCGTCGTGCTCCCAATGATCTGCTTCGCTACGTAGCTGCCGAAACGGCTGAGTCGGCACAAGTGCGGATAGCCTACCTTGAGGATCCCTGCCGGGAGGTGGTTGTAAGGGCAATTCTCTTCTCCAGGGGAGAAGCAGTGTGGCAGGCGGCCCGCGTCCATCCAGACAGCAGAGTGCAGGCTGCTGCCGTGAGTGCGGCGCTCCTCAGGAGCACGATAGCCGCTGTGCCTCCCCCGCGGCCCTCCCAGGCTCCTCCGGGGGCGAGTCCTGGCCACTGCCTGTGATCGTGACGCAAGCCTGACAAGTGGGCTGGTCCCTGGCTGCATCCCTGCCGCTCTCTTTCTCCCTCGCGATACAATGGGCCGAGCATTGAGTGACGGAGCACTACTGGGAGGTCTTTAGTGGCAGGCGCGTGCGCGGCTGGTAGCCAGGCGGCCCCAACCACAGTGCCAGGAGGCCAGCTCACCAGTCATGGCAGGTCCGGTGTCGGTACCCTGGGGGCTGGCCGGACACCGCTCCATGGGATCTACCTTCAGGGTGCCCTGGGCGTGTTGCTGGGCGCGGACAGTTAAAGCTCTTGCTGTATACGCTGCTAAAACAGTATGGGCGGCCCTATTACCGCCAGGTTTCGCTGGTCGTGCTCATGGTGCTGGTCCAGTCTATAGCGAACCTGTATCTTCCCAATCTTAACGCCGACCTCATCAACCATGGAATTGCCGTGGGAAATCTGGGTTATATCTGGAGGGTAGGCGGCATCATGCTGGGTGTCACCCTGCTGGTAGGGATATTTGCGCTGGTAGGCATCTACTATGCCTCCCAGTCATCTATGGGAATTGGCAAGGATATCAGGGGGGCTGTGTTCCGGCAGGTGCAGCATTTTTCCCAGCGCGACATGAATCACTTTGGCACGCCATCGCTAATAACCCGTAATACCAACGACGTTCAGCAGATCCAGATTTTCCTCCAGATGGCGCTCACCATTATGGTTGCCGGCCCAATCATGCTGGTCGGAGGCGTCGCCATGGCTCTGTATGAAGATGCGCGGCTCTCGCTCCTTCTGGTCGTAAATGTTCCGCTTATTGCCCTGGTAATCTGGATCATGCTGGTTAAGGCAATTCCCCTCTTCCGCACGATGCAGGTGAGAATCGACAGGATAAATACTGTCCTGCGCGAGCAGATAACAGGGGTGCGCGTTATCCGTGCTTTTATCCGTACACGGTACGAGCAGGAGCGGTTTGAAACCGCCAACCAGGACCTGACGACCACGACGCTGCGCGTAAACCGCATCTTTGTGTTTGCCATGCCATCCATGATGGCGATCATGAACCTTTCCTATGTCGCTGTCCTCTGGTTTGGTGGGCATCTGGTTGGAGGCGGCTCTATGCCCATTGGGAATATGACAGCGTTTCTGAACTATATCCTGCTCGTACTCATGGCAGTGATGATGTCCACCATGATGGTCATCCTTCTTCCCAGAGCTGCAGCGTCGGCGGCACGGCTTCAGGAGGTGCTTGAGACAGTACCGTCGGTAGCTGAGGCCAAAGATCCTGTCGAGCCAGCTTCTGCAACCGGCACAGTCAGTTTTGAGGGGGTGACGTTTGCGTACCCCGGGGGAGAGCGGCCCGTGCTCCAGGACCTTGCATTTTCGCTCTCACCTGGAAGGACCACCGCTATCGTGGGGGGCACGGGAGCTGGCAAGACCACCCTGATCAATCTGATAGCGCGGTTTTATGATGTAACCGCTGGGCGGCTCCTGGTCGACGGGGTTGATGTGCGTAGCCTGCGTCTTGAGCGGCTCTGGAACAGCCTTGGCCTTGTGCCACAGGCAGCCTACCTGTTTGCCGGTACCATCCGGGAGAATGTCCTCTTTGGGAACCCTGACGCCCCAGACGACGAGATCTGGAGAGC
>JAJZMA010000165.1 GCA_021850405.1 bacterium | reverse complement strand
GAAAGAAGATAGAGGCATTCGACGTAAAGATGGCAATTCTGACCATGATCGTCCCTAGTCTCGTGATTCTGGTGCTCGCTGCAATCTCGGTGGTTTCTGCTCCCGGGAAGGCTGGAATCTTCAACCCGGGGCCACACGGTTTATCTGAGGTTCTTTATGCATTTTCTTCTGCCGTTGGCAATAACGGATCAGCCTTTGGCGGCCTGAACGCAGCCTCTCCATGGTATGCAGGCACAGTGTCGCTTGCCATGCTGCTAGGTCGGTTTCCTATGTACATTCCCCTTGTTGCTATGGCGGGGTCGTTGGCACGCAAGCAAAAGATCCCAAGTGGTGCTGGAACCTTTCCTACACATGGAGCACTGTTTGCCGGTCTTCTGGTGGGCACTGTGGTTATCGTTGGCGCCCTGATCTTTTTACCAGCGCTGGCCCTGGGCCCATTTGCGGAGCAGTTTGGATGAATGCGCCACCAAGGCAGCTGGCGGGACGCCGGAGAAAGCCCGGGCTGTGGGACGGAGATCTCGTCCGCAAGGCACTTGGGATGGCATTCGTTAAACTCAATCCAGCTACGCTGGTGCATAACCCAGTGATGCTCGTTGTTGAAGTATGTGCATTTTTTACGACTATTGACGCCTTCCGATACCTGGCGGCTGGCACCATGCCTTTGTTCTCCTTCACGGGTCAGATATCGATATGGTTATGGCTTACGGTTGTGTTTGCTACGTTTGCGGAATCCATGGCCGAAGGCCGTGGTCAGGCTCAGGCGGATGAGCTTCGTCGGACTCGTACAGAAACGGTTGCACACAAGGAGTCGCCATCAGGGATTGTAGATGTTGCAGCCAGTACTCTCGTGAGAGGCGACATTGTTGTCGTGTCTGCTGGCGAGATTATACCCTCTGACGGTGAAGTTATTGAAGGCATTGCGTCCGTAGATGAGTCAGCTATAACAGGCGAGTCTGCGCCGGTCATCCGGGAATCTGGCGGAGACCGGAGTGCCGTAACTGGTGGAACTGTAGTGCTGTCGGATAGCGTACGCATCGAGGTGACATCGGGTCGGGGGGAGTCCTTTCTTGACCGGATGATCGCCTTGATAGAGGCTGGAGTCCGCCAGAAGACCCCCAATGAAATTGCCCTTGCGTTACTACTGGCTGGGCTAAGCCTCATATTCCTGTTTGTTGTAGTGACGCTGGCGCCGTTTTCTGTATATTCTCGCGCCCCAGTGTCGGTTACCATCCTGATAGCACTGCTGGTAGCCATGATTCCGACAACCATTGGCGGGCTCCTGTCCGCAATAGGCATATCTGGTATGAACCGGTTGCTCGCCCACAACGTTCTCGCCCTGTCTGGACGGGCCGTAGAAGCAGCAGGGGATGTGAATGTGGTGATGCTTGACAAGACTGGAACCCTAACTCTCGGCGCGAGGCAGGCGACAGCATTCGTTCCAGCCAGGGGTGTGACAGAGCAGCAGCTGGCGGAGGCGGCGCAGCTTTCATCCCTCGCGGACGAGACGCCAGAGGGGCGATCAGTGGTCATTCTCGCAAAGCGATTTGGGTTGCGCGAGGTATCCATGAAGGATGGGGAGTTTGAGTTTGTAGGATTCAGTGCCCAGACAAGGATGAGCGGAGTCAACGTTGGTACGCGCCAGATACGGAAGGGGGCTGTTACTGAAGTGGCTCAGTGGTCGGGGGCGGATGTGGATGATGCCATGCGCGCAGCCATTGATGGAATATCACGCGCTGGAGGAACGCCATTGCTTGTTGCCGAGCAGGGCCGGATCATGGGGGTCATACAGCTTCAGGACATCATCAAGGAAGGCATGAAGGAGCGTCTCAGCTCGTTGCGGGAGGCGGGCATAAAGACCGTCATGATCACAGGGGACAACCCTGTTACCGCACGCGCGATTGCGGAAGAAGTGGGCGTGGATGATTTTCTTGCAGAGGCAACTCCAGAACGCAAGATGGAGTATGTAAAATCAGTCCGCGCAGAAGGGTATATGGTAGGTATGGTTGGAGATGGCACCAATGATGCTCCGGCACTTGCACATGCCGATGTAGCAGTAGCCATGAACACGGGCACCATGGCAGCCCGAGAGGCGGGCAACATGATTGACCTGGACTCCAACCCTGCGAAACTCATAGAGATTGTGGAAGTGGGGAAGCAGATACTGATTACTCGTGGTGCTCTAACGACTTTTTCCATTGTCAATGATGTGGCTAAATACTTTGCAATCATCCCAGCCATGTTTGTTGTTGCCTTCCCCGGACTTAAAGTGCTGAATATAATGCACCTGACATCGCCGGAGACTGCGATTCTCTCGGCGATCATCTTTAATGCATTGATTATCCCAGCATTGATTCCTCTGGCGCTTAGGGGAGTAAATTATCACGCGACCAGTGCATCCGCCATTCTTAGGCGCAATCTATTCGTCTACGGACTTGGGGGACTCATTGTTCCATTCATTGGCATAAAATTGATTGACATTGTGGTGACGAATCTGCACCTCGTCTCCACGCTATAGGGGCCAGAAGGAGAACCAGTGTATAGATCCATAGGGTCTGATAGTACAGGGCGTGTCCCGTGAGCATGAGATTGCTGCGCGCGCTCTGGAGTGCACTTCGCCTTGTCCTTGTCTCTACGCTGGTGCTCGGGCTAGGATATAACCTCGCGGTCACTGGGATTGCCTCCCTGGTATTCCCAAAGCAAGCTCAAGGTAGTCTGGTTACATTTGATGGGCGGGTAGTTGGCTCGCGCCTTATTGGTCAGCAGTGGACATCCGCCCGGTTTTTTCAGGGCAGACCCAGTGCAACCTCTCCCGAACCATACAATGCTTCGGCATCATCCCCAAGCAACTTCGGGCCGACAAGTCCAAATCTGATAACTGAAATCAAGAGTAATCTTAAGGACTTCCTGGCCAGGAACCCAGGAGTACAGGCGGGGAGCGTCCCTCCCAGCATGGTGGAAAGTTCTGGCAGTGGGCTGGATCCTGACATTTCTCCCGCTGCTGCATATATTCAGGCTCCCCGGGTCGCCGCCGCAAACCATGTTTCGGTCGGAGTGGTTGACGGACTTATCGCGCGCGAGATCAGGGGAAGATTTCTGGGGATTTATGGGGATCCATATCTGAACGTTCTTATGCTCAATATAGCGGTCCTGGAACTTGGCAATCACTCGTCGGGATGACAATAGGCATTATGGAGAGAGGTTATGCTGGCTGAGTATGTAGTCGGAGGTCTTGTTGTTTCTGCGATGTTTGGGTTGTTTGCTCTTTATGCGTGGGCTTGCGACCATCTGTAATCTGGGTGGGAGATAATTCATGTCTGCAATTGAACTGGCGGGACTTGTGGTAAGTGCTGCACTAATGATTTACCTCTTTTATGCCATGCTCTATCCGGAGAAGCTGTAGTCTGGCTGAGCTGGCAATCCGCTGTGGAGTGGGCAGATTGTTGCCTTGTGGGGCACTCCATGACTTCCGACAGAGTAGCCCAGGGATTCTGACACCTACGACAGGGTAGGATGCTATATGGGCGCCAGAGGGGTGCCAGACGAGATGTCCAGCTGGAGTACGTCAAACATTATGGATTGGGGATTTGTGGACCGATGCCGGGCGCGCCATCAGCAGCATGGGCTGGTAGCAAGGAAGCTGGCGGCAGCGCGCCATTGCGCGCTGATTCATGTCCCTGCATCCCGGCCTATGTCCCAGTGCCTGGTGCATGGAGTTGTTGGCGTGGACTCCTGCAGGTCGCTGGAGCATCCAGGTAACTCAATAACCCGGAGAGGGATCAGCCTGCAGGATGCCCGGCGGCATAGCGCGTACAGCCATGCTGTCGCGAG
>JAJZMA010000208.1 GCA_021850405.1 bacterium | reverse complement strand
TTGCGGGCCAGGCCGGCGCGGTCTGCCATGGTGTCGCCCGGGCTCTCGCTGTGGCCGATCCTGAACTGCGCTCCCCGCTGAAGCTGGCTGGTTTGCTAACCCGCGACCCCAGGGAGAAAGAGCGGAAGAAGCCAGGACTCAAGCGAGCCAGAAAGGCACCGCAGTATACCAAGCGCTAAACCGTTCGTCTTGGTTCTTTCCCCTAAGTGCAGCGTGACCAGGGAGGAAGGGGCTGGGGAGAGCTGTCGCGCCAGGGCTCATGTCCTCGGGATTCCGGTAGATGTGGTCTCCATGGACGCTGCGATTGCCTGCATGCTCGAGCGGATCCAGCAGCACTCGCGTCTGCGCACTCAGAAGGCAGACCAGCTTCAGGTAGTGGCCGGGGAGCGGAGGAGAGAGCCAGCGGGCGCGGATCCGGGCCGTGGCACCACGGGTTCTGAGCAGACATTTCGTAGCCCAGATTCCCTCGATGATCCGAGCGTTGACTCCACCGTCGATTCCAGCTCAGGCATTGTGGTGACGCTCAATCCTGAGATCCTCATGCGGGCCCGGCGTGAGCCCTCCCTGCAGCGCATCCTTGCTGGTGCGCTGCTTGTCATTCCGGACGGAGTTGGCCTGGTAAGGGCGCTGCGGCGCCGGGGCTGGGCCGGGGCACAGCGCGTAGCTGGGGTGGATCTGCTGGAGACCTACCTGCCTGGTGCTGTTGCGTGCGGTCATCGCCTGGCGCTGGTGGGGGCTGCCCCTGGGGTAGCGCACCGTGCCGCACAGGCAATCTGCTCCCGGTTTCCGGGCCTGACACTGGTGCTGGTGGATGATGGCGCCCCTGATGCTGCCCTGGCTGCCCGCATTGCGCAGGCTTCTCCAGACGTGGTTCTGGCTGCGTTTGGGGGTGGACGGCAGGAGCGGTTTCTGGATGAGTATCTGGCCGGTACTGGCGCTGCAGTTGGCATCGGTGTGGGCGGAACATTTGATTTCTGGGCCGGAGATGTGGTCCGGGCACCCCGGATACTCCGTGAACGCGGCTTTGAGTGGCTCTGGCGGCTTATCCGTCAGCCGTGGCGGCTCAGGCGTCAGCTGGTGCTCCCTGTCTTCTGGCTGCTTGAGCACAGTGAGGCTCGCAGGATACGCAATACGGCCACCACCCCATTGGCGGAGCGCAGCAGGTCCAGCTCTGGGGAGCGCGGGCGCGGACCGGGGCAACTGCCTGGGTCTGGAGCCTAGGAAGTGATAAGCCTGATTGTGCCTGCCTTTAACGAGGAGGAGCGGTTGCCGGCGAGCCTTGCCAGTCTCCGGAGTTTTCTTGACCAGGCTGGCGAGGACTATGAGGTGATAGTCGTAGATGACTGCAGTACCGACCGCACCTGTTCAGTTGTGGAAGCCGCCGCCAGGGACTGGCCGCAGCTTTCCCTGCTGCGGAGTGACGTTAACGGTGGCAAGGGCGCAGCGCTGAGCAAGGGTATGCTTGCCGCCCATGGCGAGCACCGGGCGTTTTCGGATGCTGACATGAGCACGCCTATCTCGGAATTGCCAAGACTGCGGGAGCGGCTCGTGGGAAACTGTACTGTCGCTATCGCATCGCGGGCACTTCCAGAAAGCAGAGTTCTGGTGGAGCAGCCGCGGCGCAGGGTGATGATGGGCCGTGTCTACAACCGGCTCTTGCAGCTGGCTGCCCTTCCGGGGCTGCACGATACGCAGTGTGGTTTCAAGGTGTTTACGGCAGAAGCTGCAAATGTATGTTTTTCGGATCTTCGCAGCAAGCGGTTTGGCTTCGACGCAGAGGTTCTGGTCAAGGCACTGAACCAGGGATGGGAGATTGCCGAGGTGCCGGTTGAGTGGGCCAATGACGATGCAACACGTGTGAGCGCGGTGCGTGATTCAGCCCAGATGCTTGTTGAGCTCTACCACTTGCGCAAGTTGCGCCGTCGCGGCACCTGGAGTTAACCTGGTCGCGGACGGCCCATCCGGACTGAGCTGGCAAGTTTGGTGCTGGCAGGGGTGCAAGAAAGGTCGAGGGCACTCTCATCTGCTGTTGCAGAAACCATTTCATCGGCATGGGCGTGGGCGCACTTTACAAGGAGTAGCCGCAACGCCATAGGGAGAGCTGCCAACGCTGCGCGAGGAACGGGGCTAGCCTCAGCCTCAAGCCCAGATCCCTCGCTCCAATGCCGGACACCACTCAGTTGGGCTGGCTCAGGGCTTGAGGTGGGCCATCCGCATGCGGGTGCCATACTCTGCCCACTGGTGCAGGGCAAATAGCACTGCGGGCTCTGGGTTTCCGGTATCAGGCAGGGTGGGTATGCATATGGCTTTGTTCGAGGTTGCAGTAGAGTGGCGGGTCTGCAATGCAGGAGGCGCTTTCAGGCTGGAGGGTTGTGTGGTCGATCTGGAACTGTTGGCACAGCAATTGCCCGATCTCTACCAGGATATTGTCTGCCTGGGCCAGCGTCATGTCGGACAGGACCAGATGGGCTGAGAGGGCGCGGTGGGTTGTGTCCAGCGACCATACATGCAGGTCATGGAGGCCAATGATTCCTGGCTGGGCCAGCAGCAGCGTCTGGATCTGTTCGGTCCGGATGTCCCCTGGGGTTGCCTCAAGCAGGACAGCGGTCGCAGTCTTCAGAATCCGGTAGGCTCCGGCCGCAATCAGGCAGGCGATAATTAGGCTTGCTATAGCATCGAACCGTTCGTAACCGGTCAGGATGATCAGGAGGCTGCTGACGATGACAGTCACTGATCCAAGTGCATCCGTTGCTGCATGGAGAAGCACCGCCTTTATGCCCAGTCCAGGGCCTGTGCCCTGGATGGCAACTACTATGGCGACATTGACGATGAGAGCAAGGAATGCAACCACAAGGACTGGGGTCGTGGAGACGGCAGTCGGGCTACCCAGCCTCAGGAAGGAGCCAATAACTACAGCAGCAGTCACTGCCAGCAGGAGTGCGGCATTTACCGTGGCAGCCAGTATCTCGCCCCGGTGAAAGCCATAGGTATGGCGTGCCGTGGCTCGCCTGTGACCCTGCCGCATGGCCCACCAGGTAAGTACCAGTGTTGCAACGTCGGTCAGCAGATGGCCCGAGTCACCGAGGAGTGCCAGTGAGTGTGCCAGGAGCCCGGTTGCCGCTTCCAGGACGGCGATGGCACCGATGCCGATCGCACCGTACAGCAGCCGGTTGTGGCTGCCTGCAATCTTCACGTGTGCGGGTTGGCCCATTCTCCCATTATGGGGGTAAGAACGCCAGCCGGATGCGGTAAACCAGGCAGGCTAGACGCTCTGCCCAGCTGTCTGTAGAATGGGCTCGCGCTTTACCTTCTTGATCTCAAAAAGGTGGGGTGAGCCGCTAAAGCCACTTACGTGCTCCAGAAGGAGCGTCGCCTGTGCCTGGTCCAGCCGCTGGTTCACAACCGGCCCGAACATCAGGGGGCCATTGTTGATCGCAATTGTTGGGACACCAAAGACGCCCCTGTTTGCGGCTTCCGCATGCGCAGCGCGAACGCTCTCGTAGGCGGATTTTTCAGAAAGAGCGAATCGCACGATCCCCTCGGGCAGGTCTGCCTGCGCCGCGGCTGCGGCAAGGCATGCCAGATCATAGGGGCGGCCCTGATCGTGGTGTAACTCTCCAAGTGCAGTGTAGGCGCGCCAGAGCCCCTCTTCTCCATGGTTTTCGCCTGCTACTGCCAGAAGGCGCAAGGGCCACTCTTTTTCCTCGGTTGGCGGAGGTGCGGCTTTCTGGTTGATCTCAACCAGCGAGAACAGATGTGGTTTTATCGTTATCTGCCCATTCCGGGCCAGACTGTCAGCCCAGCGTGAGGTTAGCCATGCCCAGGGGCAGAGTGGATCCAGGTAAAAGTCCATGGTAGAAGGTGTGGTCATGGGT
>JAJZMA010000022.1 GCA_021850405.1 bacterium | reverse complement strand
CCGGCAGGGAACTCGACCGCATCGTCTGCACGCATGCACCCCAGGCACGCATGGAGGACCTGAGCCAGGAAAGCCTTCAAAAGGTAATCCGTAATGATGGGCGCGCCGGCGCCGGCGCCGGCCATCTCGCCAGCCACTCCATGCGTACCTCCCATGCCTCCTACTGATGTACCTTTATTTCCCCGTCCTACCGATCGCGCTTTCAGATGCACCCCGTATCTTTCCTCCGATCGGTCATCCACCTGGAAATCCGCCTGTTCACTCGTACCTTGCTCCAAGGCCATGCTGCTGGTATCGCAAGAGAGCCAAGCGCGCGCGGGGCCGACGAAACAGCTCAATGCCACGGCGCCGAAACCCTCTTCCAGCGGCAGCTTAGCCTCCGCGGTAACCGCGAAGGCGCCTCCCGCGGTCAGCGATGACACAAGTTCTACGTCACCAGCAGGTGGTAGGCCAGTGGCTGCCACCAGCAGCGCATGCAATGCTTCCGCCCATGGCGGTAAATCGGCGCCATCGACGAGACGTACATCCACAAGCCCTGCGCGTGCCGACCGGACATCCAGGCCCCTGGACCCGAGCAGGTCAGCAAAGGCAACTTCGTCTCCGCGCGTGCACTTCTCCATCCACAGGTTCCAGCGTGCATCCATCCGACCAGCACCTTCCTGGCCACTCAGCGGCTCAAGCCAAGCGCCCGCCCTTCGCTCGGCCATACTCGCGGCCTCAGGAAGCACTTGCGCGAGCAACTTGTCCACGGCTCCAGCGCCGATACCGGTCTTGCCGATGGTGATACCGGCGTTCACGCCAACAACTGCCTTCCGGCCAGCTCACGAAACGGGCCAGTACTCTCCATTAGTTTGTCGTAGCTTCCCTCCTGCACCAGATGACCATCGACAATCACCAGTATGCGATCAGCGCTCCGCACAGTGGACAGCCTGTGGGCTATCACCACGCGGGTAGCCCTAAGGCGGGCAATGGCCTGCGCCACTTGGGCCTGCGTGAGATTGTCCAATGCACTAGTGGCTTCGTCGAAAAGGAGTATCCTCGGCATGCCTGCGACAGCACGGGCAATGAGCAATCGCTGTCTCTGGCCGCCGGAAATCGTTCCAACACCTTCAGCTACAAACGTGTGCATGCCCATGGGCATACCTTTGATATCCTCCTCCAAGCCGGCGGTACGCGCCGCCACCCATGCGTCATCCACGGTGAGCGGTCTGGTGCCCACAATGTTGGTATATATATCTCCGGGCATTAGCCTGGCGTTCTGGAGCACCACGCCTATCTGGCTCCTCACTGCACGGAGATCGAGGCTCTCCAGGTCTTTCCCATCAAGGCGCACCGACCCTATCTCCGGTTTCTCGAAGCCGAGCAGGATACGCACCAGGGAGGATTTACCCGCCCCCGAAGGACCTACTACAGCCACCATTTCCCCTGGATTCACCTGAAAGGTAACATCCTCCAGCACCATGGAAGACTGGGGATCATACCGGAAACTTACGTGGCTCACCTCGATGGAACCCCGCAACACGCCTGGCTCCTCACGTATCTCTTCGGTTTCGCGCGAAGCACCAAGAACGGGCCTCAGGTTGTCGTAGGCAGGTACAGCCTGGGAGATGAAGGTAACCACAGATGACATGCTTGTAATCGATACAACCACCTGCGAGAACGCCGCATTGAAAGCTATGAATGTGGCCCCGGTCACCGCACCGACCGGAAGCGTAGCCACCCCTAAGAATACCATGGCCGTAGCGATCGCGGTACCAGCGGCGGTGAAGGACACCATCGCGACAAACCCGAGTTGGGCATTGAAAAATGCACGCTTCATCCCTGCAAACCGGTTGGCCCAAAGAGCAAAGGCACGCGACTCCGCACATGCCGCCTGGAGTTTGCCAACGGACCCCACCATCTGCATGGCAGTCGCAAAGAGGGACCTCGACTCTGATTGAACCAGCCGCTGGCGGGAAATCTGGTACCTCGCCACCCGTACCATCACTGCCATCATGATCGCAATGGCGACAAGGCCAAACAGCGCCAACCTGGCTTGCAGGAAAAACGCAAGCACAAGATTGGATAGCCCGATCGTTACAGCAAGCATCGCTGTCGTAACGGTTGTGGTGGCCAGCGATCTTATCTGTTCAACGCCCATGACGCGCATGGTCAGGTCGCCCGCTGTAAAACGGCGGAAGAATGGCATCGGTAGATCGAGAACGCGATCCCACAGTGCAGCCTGCAAATCAGTCGAGCTACGACCTTCCACTCGCAGAACGGCAAATTGCTGTGCCATCCCGAAACCGAACGATGAAACGGCGAATGTGACCATCAGCCCCGCAAGCCATAGCAAGTTCCCCCTCTGCAGCCCCGGTACAACAGAAGAAAATATTGTCTTAGTTACAAGAGGGGTTACGAGCGACATCAGGCCGGCAATCACAGCATATCCAGCCAGCCGGTAAAGATCTGGCTTCAGCGGGCGTAGTAAGTAACGCAGCACGTCCCTGCCGGCAACAGGACCGGTAGGAAGCGGCCGGTAGAAAAGAGTGGCCGTCGCAGAGAGTGCGGAAGCCAGTTCCCTATCAATACGTACACGAGTGCCGGCCACCGGATCCACCATGTCGTAGCGATTGACACCTGCCGGGATAAGTGCAACATAAGCGCCAGTGGCGGCATGCTTCGCCAGCAACGGGCCGCAGTCGCTCTTCCACCACAGCCCGTTCAGCATGACCTCCCTGGAACGCACGCCAGATAGCCTGGCCAGCACATCCACCGGATTGGCTGCCGCCTGCAGCATGTGGCTCGGTGGTATCCTCACATCGACACCCAGCTCTCTCGCCACGGCCTCGAATGCCATGACCAGTACGTCCTCGTTCCCCGCTGCATTCACCGCGCCATAGCGGTTATCAAGTATCGCCGCCAGAGATGTATACGTACTTGCCTGCAGGGTGGATTCATACCGCCTTATCCCCTCCCGCCGGGCTGATGCCGCCTCGACCCTATCGCTTATCGCAACGCTTATTCGACTGCCAAGCACGCCTTGTAGCATCATAAGGCCGTCCCATGCCTCCGGACGAGACAGTGCCTGAGCGCCACCCTGCGGTGACAAGTACGCGGATGGACCCGAATTGAAAAGCCATGCACCGGAGGGAACAGGCAACACTACCCCCGGCGGCGCCCCGGTACCGGCAAGCAGCCCGTCCCGAACGCCGGTATCGCCAACGGCGCCAATAGGCGCATCCTGCGGCACACCTCCCCCACTTGCTTCACCGCCGGCAGGACCACCAAAGAGCACCAGCCCATCCGATGCGGGTACCCATACGGTACGCATGGCCGGCCAGGCATACTGCCCCTCCCCCACCTCCACGGGGTCACCGGCCACCAGCGGAACCCCTGAAGTAGGACACGAAAGCTCAAGCACCGCCACAAGGGATTCCAGCCAGACCGCCACCATGTCCGCCACTCCGCTTGCGCCTGTCTCAGCATCATGTCTTAGCGATGCAAGCGGTACGGGCACGACACGAGCACTCTCGTCTATACCCACCATGATCAAGCCGACATCTGATGATTCCGGCAGGGCAAATGCCATTGCGCCAGGGTCAAGCGTCACCAAGGGGAATCGTTCACGCTGAAGCGCCGCTTCCCACCCACCGCCGGACTCCAACTCCACCGCAAATACCTGGACTTGACCTGCATCCACCCGCCATGCCGTGTCGCACGAACCCAGCTTAACCGGAACTCGCGATAACTTGAGGTCTATCGCATTATCGGGCGACAATACATCACTGCCCGAGATTGCAGAAGGAGTGGTAGACGCCGTACCCGTCATCCTGACACCAGAATGGAATAGAGTCCGTTGTTGCCCATGAGTTGGTCATGGGTACCGCGCTCTTCCACCTTCCCAGCC
>JAJZMA010000074.1 GCA_021850405.1 bacterium | reverse complement strand
ATACAGCCGCTCTGGAAAGCTGCCTGCCACTGTGGCCGGGTTGCGCCCTCAATCTCGGCCACTGTGGGCGGAGTAGAGCGCAGGTAGAGCAGATAGAGGAATTCTACATCTTCCTTTCTGGCATCACGCATCCCTGGCGTCCGGAGTGTTCCAGTAAAAACAGTGTCGTGATAGAGAATCTGTTCAGTCGCGTACTGGACAAAACCATTGTGGAGGAACACCTCAGTCACAGGATGGTCGAGTGGTATCTTTACTGTAAGGCGGTATATTCCCTTCTCCAGAGCCATGCTGCTCAGGGATAACAGCAGATCACGACCTGCACGGGTTCCCTGCATGCTTGGAGCAAGACACAGGTTCAGCACTTCCCAGTGCGGATGCCTGCCCAGACTGCTTCTCGCCTGGGCAAAACCTACTACAGCTCCAGAGGCCGCCTCAGCGACAAGCAGTATCTCTGCTGACTCCATCCCTGGAAAAAAGCCAGAAAGGGTGCGGCCAATCCCGTACCAGAAGCGGATGAGCGCTGCCTCACGAACCAGCAGACTGTCGCCCAGATCTGAGATACCACGCCCGGCATCCTCATAAAGCTGCTGCACTTGCGCCATATCCCTAAAGGTGGCGGGCCTCACTTTCATGGCAAAGCCCCCTCTGCAGCATGCTCTTCCACCGCATGGAGAAAAAGGCGATGGATTCTATCATCTCCTGACAGTTCCGGATGGAATGCAAGTCCGAACAGGTTTCCCTGCCGCACACCCACCACCTCACTGCGCAGGCGGGCCAGCACCGAAACCCTCTCGCCGTACTTGCGTATCTGGGGAGCGCGGATGAACACAGCAGAAAAGGGGGCCTCCAGCCCTTCCACAGTCACACTGGAGGAGAAGGAAGCTGTCTGCCTGCCGTACGCATTACGCTCCAGAAACACATCCATGACACCGAGCCCTGGAGTACCATCTCCGATAGCGCCCTTGCCTGCTGCACCCTGCCCAGGCTTGCCCTCTGCAGCGAGTCCATCCGTGCCTTCCGGCCTGGTGGTTGCAAGGGTGATCAGGCCGGCACAGAGCCCAAGGGCAGGCATTCCTCTGGCAAGGAGATCCAGCAGTGGCTCTTCCATCCCGTAGGTTCGCAGCAGATAGGCAATGGCTGTCGACTCGCCGCCTGGAATGATCAGGCCATCAATTCCGGTGAGCCCTTCCGCTGTCCTCACCTCCACAGGTTCAGCGCCGATGCGGTCCAGAGTCTCAACGTGTTCCCTCACGTCCCCCTGCAGGGCAAGTATCCCCACCCTAGCGGGGTTCATGCGCCCCCGTGCAAGGCTTTCCCCCATGACAGGGAACCTTGAGTGAATGGATCACGCTTTTCAGTTTAGCTCCTGTTCTGCACAGTGGTGCACGTCACTGTGACAATAAAGTGAAAAAGCATTAGATTCCCCTGGTTGCGAGCAGCTCTCCTTCCGGCAGGCGGTCTATCTCCAGACCCCGCATAGGCTGTCCCAGATACATGCTGGACTTGACCACCATCTCGGGATGATCAAAAAACGATGTGGCGGCAACGATGCTCTTTGCAACTGATTCAGGGTCTTCGCTCTTGAAGATCCCGCTTCCCACGAAATTGCCCTCTGCGCCAAGCTTTCGCATGAGCATGGCATCAGCTGGAGTTGCGATCCCGCCAGCTGCAAAATTTACTACCGGGAGCCGGCGAAGATCCCTTACTTCAGCAACCAGTTCGGGAGGCACCCGCCACTCTTCGGCCATCTGCTCGATGGCTGCATCGGTAAGTTCCCCAAGTGCAGCTATCCCCTCGTTCACAGCCCTCATATGGCGCACCGCCTCTACCACGTTACCTGTCCCTGCTTCGCCCTTGGTGCGGATCATGGACGCACCCTCACTTATGCGACGGAGTGCTTCTCCCAGGTCCCGGGCGCCGCAGACAAATGGGGTACGAAAGTCCCACTTGTTGATATGGTGCTGCTCGTCTGCCGGAGTGAGCACCTCAGACTCATCAATAAAGTCGACGCCAAGCTCTTCCAGCAGCTCTGCCTCAGCAAAATGGCCAATCCGCACCTTGGCCATTACAGGAATGGTTACAGCATGCATGATCTCCTGGATGAGCGCCAGATCCGACATGCGGGCCACCCCTCCATCCCGGCGAATGTCGGCAGGAACGCGCTCTAGCGCCATTACCGATACGGCGCCACACGCCTCAGCCAGCCGTGCCTGATCGGCGGTAACCACATCCATGATAACGCCACCACAGAGCATGGAGGCAAGGCCACGGTTGACCGTCTGTGCTGCGTAGCCAGGCGAGACAGTAACCTCCCCCACCAGTTCAACAGAGCCCGAGCCATTGTTCTCACTCATACCTTGATGGTAACGCGCGGGACTGACACATGCACCCACCACCTTTGTCCCCCTGAGGGCGGGTGTGGCACAGAAACGCTACAGCCTGGTGCTGCCTGGGCACTGCTCTCACCTCTGGTCCAGGGGAGAGGCGGCGAGCCACCTGCCAATGACCCGGTGGGGTGGGAGCCGCCGGCCCACTCCTACAGGGCGGCCTGCGATCTGGCCTGCCTAGCTTCCTGATGGCGCGCTCCGCGGCGCATGGGTCCCGGCCGTCCTCCCTGAGCCTGGATGGTGAGCGCCTGCGTGCCCGAATGAGTAGCAGAGAGGAAGAAGGAGCTATCTATGGAATCGAGCACTCCTGTGTCGAGGAGGCGCCTGGGACCCCAGTCGCACACCGGGGCGAGCAGCAAAGTTTCCCTAATGGCGTCCCCGTCGTGTCTCAAGCTTCTGGGCCAGGACGTCCATGGATTTCTCGAGATTCATGCGCACAATGGGCTCTGCACCACGTGAGAGCGCCTTGCCCGCAAGCCCGCCCGGGAACTCATATTCCAGGGTAAAGGTAAGTTCGGTGCTATTCCCCTGCTTGTGAAATGCCCACTGTCCATCCTGGTGGAAGCCACTCCTGGATTCCCATCCGATAAGTTTGTTGGCGCTCCACCTGGTGATCTCTACCACTGATCCCAGGTCCCAGGGTCCTGCCTTCATGGCTACATCAAACTCAGCGCCCTTGCCATGAAGGATGTCGCCAGTCGGATTCCAGCGGCTCAGACCCTGCATATATTTGGTCGTATTGTGGTAGTCATCAACATAATCGAACACTACGTCGACAGGGACATCCACAACCCTTGTGATGCTGATCTTGCCCATCTCTAAACAGACACCTCAACTATGCTGCCTGATCTCACGGTGACATTACACTGTCAGGCACCACCTCTGCGCAACGGCACCGATGGGGGGCAGTGGTGCCAGGGGAGCGCTAACCCATGCCGCACAATGCTGGATCCGTAGTATCATCGGGCGGCCGGGGAGTAGCTCAGCCAGGTTAGAGTGCACGGTTCGGGACCGTGAGGTCGCGAGTTCGAATCTCGCCTTCCCGACCAGCCGACCCAGCTATCAGCGCCTGGGGCAAGGCAGCATGGATACGCCCGTTGGGACTAGGTCCGATCAGTGATAATGGTACCGACTTGCCCCCGTAGCTCAGTGGATAGAGCAGAGGTTTCCTAAACCTTGTGCGTAGGTTCAATTCCTACCGGGGGTACCAGCGGGCAAAAACAAGCGCAGTTGACCACGATTGAGCGCATATATCTTTCGTCCGTAGTTCTCAAGAATCTACCCAAAATACCCCGAAACTTGCGCTCCAAAAGGTTGAGTGTGTTTGTGTATAATTCTACATATGGATATGAAGGCACCTTCGAGAATGGACGGTGGGTCAGACACCTGTTCAGCGGCGTAGACCCCGCCCTACCCCCACCCGCCACGAACCAGCTCATGCCGGTACAACCTGGGAAACCGCCGTCTCTCGGTTTCTCGCCGACTGTCGGCGACGCAACCTTGCTCCCGCGACGACGGACACCTACGCC
>JAJZMA010000199.1 GCA_021850405.1 bacterium | reverse complement strand
ATGGACCACATTGTCCACCCTTTTCCTCCCGCCCGCTCCCATTCCCTGACTACTACCCTTCATGTGACTCCTCCTGGTCCTTAAGGACATTCAAGAGTGTCTCGGTTTCGGGGGTACCTTCACTTAACTACGACAACGATCGCACGATCCGTGTGCTCAACCCTGTGCTCAGGAAACAGATCCGCCCTGGCCAGGACGCATGCCTTTCCCCAGGGGGAGCAAATCATCCTTACAGGCAGGGGAAAGGACAGGGCCATTTCACATGCCAGGATCTACATCTATGCTCCAGCCATAGGAGAAGGGCAGATGCGGAAAAATCCGCTCGATCTCCTTCCCCCTTATGGTGCATTGCCACTGGTACTGGGCGCGGAGCCTGCTTATAAATGCAGGACTTGGACCCAGAACTTCAATGCCAGGAAGCTTGCCCGCCACCTCCCGC
Organism: bacterium; assembly: GCA_021850405.1. Classification (GTDB taxonomy): domain Bacteria; phylum Chloroflexota; class Dormibacteria; order Aeolococcales; family Aeolococcaceae; genus JAJZMA01. The sequence goes on along the minus strand of JAJZMA010000199.1, from coordinate 3,478 downwards.
AAGCCAAGGACCACCTTGGCAACCTGCTCCCTGGCACTTGCTTCGATAGGATGGGAAAACGTACACACTGCGAGTCTCCCATATGGGGGGAACCCAAGCGCCTTGCGCACCCGGATCTCCTCATGGGCAAATCCGAGGTAATCCTGGGTGACTGCCTTTTCTATGGCGTAGTGCGTAGGGCTGTAGGTCTGCAATATCGCGCGCCCTGGCACATCGCCCCTTCCAGCTCTCCCCGCCACCTGCGTAAGAAGGGAAAAGGTCGTTTCCCCTGCACGATAATCGGGAAACCGCAAGGATGTATCCGCATTGATGATCCCCACCAGTTCAACCCCGGCAATGTCTAAACCCTTTGCCACCATCTGGGTGCCGATAAGGCAGTCCGCCTCATGCGAACGAAACTGCTCGTACATCCTGAAATAGGAATCACGTCGTACTACCGTGTCGCGGTCCATCCGTATGGTGGAAATTCCGGGAAAGCTGGCATTCAGCTCCTTCTCAATCCGCTCGGTTCCAGCACCAATCCCCTTTATCGCACGGGAGCCGCACTCTGGGCACACCCCACTGTAGCGCGCTGTGGCTCCACAGTAGTGGCAGGCAAGCTGATCCCGCCGCTCATGGTAGACAAGTGACACACTGCAGTGCTCGCATGTGCTGGTATAACCGCAGCTGCGGCAAAGTACTATCGGGGACGAACCACGCCGGTTTATGAACAGGATTATCTGGCCGCCACGGCCATGCACCTCTGCAACAGCCCTGGCAAGGCTAAGGGAAAAGGGACTGAAATTCCCAGCCTTTAGCTCCTCCCGCATGTCGACCACGTCCACAGACGGCAGGGGCCTCCCTCCGGGCCGGTCTGCCAGTGTAAGAAGCGTGAGGCCCCCGGTATGTGCCCTGTAGTACGTCTCAACGCGAGGCGTTGCGCTCCCAAGAATCAGCGGACACCCCTGCAGGCGGGAAAGGTGAAGAGCCACATCCACCGCATGGTACCTGGGTATCCGGTCCTGTTTGTATGAAGAGGAGTCCTCCTCGTCCAGAACGATGAGGCCGAGATCAGGCAGCGGTGCAAAAAGAGCACTGCGGGATCCTACTACCACCCTTGCATCACCACAGGCGATCCGCTCCCACTCATCCTGGCGCTCCCGGTCCGTTAGCCCAGAATGCAGGATTGCAACCTTGCTCCCCAGGCGCATGACAACCCGCTCGAGCGTCTGCGGAGTGAGCGCAATTTCGGGAACCAGAAAGAGTGCCTGCCGCCCCTGCTCCAGGGCGTGCGCTATCGCCTGCAGATACACCTCGGTTTTTCCACTTCCCGTGATGCCATGGAGCAGGAAGTGGCTCGCCTTGCGCTCGTCCATAGCCTTCCGTACGAGGCGCAGTGCAGCCGCCTGCTCCTCTGTTGGCACAAGATCTCCTGCCTGCGCTACGGCTGCGGCCACCATCTCCAGCACTGCGGACCTGGCGCGCCGCCGGCGCACTCCTGGCCTGCTCTTGCCCCGCATGAGCGGAGGCAACATCAATTTTAGGCACTCCCGCAGGGGAGCCAGATATGCGCCAGCTATGTAAAGAGCCAGCTCCACCTGATACGGATAGATTGCAACTGGATCTTCGGGAGCATCCAGCACGGCAGCCAGCTCCTTTACTTCATGCATCTCACGTAGCAGTGACCCGAGATCCGCTGGCCCACCAATCCTTACAACGTATCCTGTAGCAGTACGACGGCCAAACGGCACCAAAACCCTGGATCCTATCCGGATCTCGCCAGCCATACCATCTGGGACCTGATAAAAAAACAGGTCCCGGTTTCCTTCCACCGGAACTTCCGGTACCACCCCAGCAAACAGCATCCCGGCGGCAGGCCGCTGGCTCAAGATCAGGACGCGCCCACTGGGGAGACAGGTGTTCCGGCAGCCCGAAGCTGCGTAATTATGGAAAGCACCTCGCGTGCTGCCCTGTGAACATCATCATTGATCACGCGAAAATCGTAGGTATCGGCCTGCGCCATTTCCCCTACGGCATCCCTCTGTCGTCGCTCCAGCTCAGTTGTATCCTCAGTGCTACGTTTTTCCAGCCGCTTGCGCAGCTCCTCCCCAGACGGCGGCAGGAGGAAGACTGTCACTGCTCCTTCCACTCTGCGTCTCACCCGGGCCGCACCCTGCACGTCTATCTTGAGAATTACATCCTCTCCCCTGTCCAGTGCTTCCTGCACCCTGGCAAGCGACGTTCCATAAAGGTTGCCGTGGACCTGGGCCCACTCCAGAAACTCTCCCTTTGCCGCCATTTTTTCGAATGTTGGTACGTCTACAAACGAATATGAAGCCCCATCGCGCTCCCGGGGCGCGGGGCCCTTGTTGTATAGGACACGCTGTAATGCAAGTCAGGAGCAATGGCAAACAGCTCATGCAGGACTGTGTCCTTGCCGACACCACTCGGCCCACTGAGCACTATAAGGCGCCCAGGCACAGTCCTGAGCCTGGGCGGATGGGCGCCTGACTGTGCCTGGGTCATACCGCCTCCCCTTGCCGTGCTTTAACGAGTAGATTGACAAGCTCGTCCGGGACTGTTGCCTCAAGCATACACATCTCCGCAGTGACTGGATGCTTGAGCTCCAATTTTAGCGCATGCAGCGCCAGCCTCCCAATGCCACCACGATTGGCAGCACCATAGGTGGTGTCTCCAACCACCGGGTGCCCTATGGCAGACATATGTACGCGGATCTGATGGGTACGTCCAGTATCGAGCCGTGCCTCAAGGAGCGTTGCTCGCTGGAGTCTCTCCCGCACGTAAATCCAGGTCCTTGCCTCCCGGCCATGTGCAACTACACTCATGCGATGCCGATGGACAGGATCACGGCCCACAGGCGCCTCAATGCAAAGGTCCTCATCCAGCCTTCCCTCCACAAGCACCCAGTAGGTCCTGCGTGCAGTATGGGCAGCCAGCTGGGCGGCCAGCGACGTATACGCCTCAGGGGTACACGAGAACATCACAAGCCCACTGGTATACCGGTCCAGCCGGTGTACGACTCCAGGACGCTCCGGTGCCCCTCCAGCAAGAGCAACGCCCTGCGCAACAAGCAGCTCGGTAAGAGTGACCCCGGAATGACCTCTTGCAGGGTGCACGACCATCCCGGCTTTCTTGTTGACCACGACAAACGAGCTGTCCTGATACACAATCTCAAGCGCAGGCGCATCACCGCCTGGCCCCCCACTCGGGGGCTCAATTCCCTGGGCGATGTGAATGGGGGTGGCAGGCGCCACCAGCATCGAGCGGGTTGCTGCGACGTGCCCCTCCACACTTACCCTTCCCGCAGCTATCCATCTGGCAGCCTCACTGCGGGATATGCTGGCTTCCCTGGCGACGGTGACATCGAGGCGGCATAACCCCTCGTCAGCCATCCTGGGATTGCCCATCCTTCTGCCCGGTTCCAGCTGCCTGAGCCGCATCCTTCCCCACAATCGCACCATCTGAGAAAAAGAGCAAT
>JAJZMA010000157.1 GCA_021850405.1 bacterium | reverse complement strand
AGACTCATGCCATCCACCCCAGGTGTGCAAGAAATCTGCCCATGGGGTACGCCCATACTGCGATGGCAGATACGGCCAGGAGCAAACCAGAAAAGGTCGCAGGGAGCAGCCACCCGATGGGTCCACCCTGGGCGTGAGGCGAGCCATGGCGTGTCCGTCCTAGGCTCACTTCAATTGCCTGTCGCATGAGACCAAGGAAGCCCATGGCAAGCAGAACAGCAAACAGGATTGTTGCCCAGATCTGGTGGGCAGCAATGCCACCAGCCATGATGAGCAGTTCGCTCAGGAAGAGGGGGGAGGGAGGTGCACCGCCAAGTGCAAGCAGGCTGACTGATAGCCCCGCCGCAGCCGGGCTGTTTTGCCGGGCCAACCCGGAGAGAGGCTTGTGGTCCCCATCCTTCTGTGCCGCCATCGCTGGCATGGAGGAGTAGAACCCGAGTGATTTGGCAAGCGCATGTCCAGTGAAGTGGAGAATGACTCCAGCGAGAGCCAGGGGAGTCGCAAAACCAATTCCCACCGCAAGTACACCCACATGTTCGAGGGTCGAATAGGCAAGCAGCCGCTTGACGGGGAGGGCGGTCCAGAGAAATGGAACCGCAACTGCAATGGAGAATAGGCCAAAGATGGTGAAAAGACTTGTGTTGATTGAGCCCACAGGATTGCCCAGCACACCCTGCAGTCGCCACAGGATGAGAATTACACTCGGCAGCAGTGAGGCAGAAAGCATCGCACTGACTGGTGCCGGAGCCTCGCTATGGGCGTCAGGGAGCCAGTGATGTACAGGTGCCAGTCCAGCCTTGGTGGCAAAGCCCGCAAACACCAGAATGTCAGCCAGGTAAAGCGTTGCAGGCGGTATCTGGTGTACCAGGGCGTGTAGCACTGGCCATTCGAGCGCTGCAATGCCAGTCAGGTGAGCGCCCTCTCCCGCCTCCAGTACCACAATACCGGCAAATGCGACAGTCAATCCCATTGTGGTCAGGATCAGGTACTTCCAGCCAGCTTCCAGCGACCTGCGCCCTCCGGAATATGCAACCAGGAAGGCTGAGGTGCCGGTGGAAGCTTCAATCAGCAGCCACCCGCTTCCAAGATTGGTAGTAGCTGGGATAGCCAGCAAAGAGCCCCAGAACAGGTAAAAGCCCAGCCAGTACCAGCGAGCTCCCTCGGGTAGCAGGGAGCTTGTGTGTCCCCTAAGGTAGCCTGGAGACAGCAGTGCGCTGGCACATCCTACAATCGCGTTAGTCATAAAAAAGATGGCCCCGATCCGGTCCAGGCCCCCGGCAAACAGGGCGGCTGGAGGGTGTATGAGTGCGAGGACACCGATGCTCAGGGCAATACCAGTGATGGCAACTGCACTGGCCCCCGCCACCCGGTTTCGCACATTTTCTCCCAGCATGGGAAGCAGCAGCGCTGACAGGATGATTAGTCCAAAAAGAGCAAACAGCAGCATGTCCTCAGTCATGTAGCTCCCGCAGCAGAGTGCTGTTGGTTGACTGGAACACCTTCGCAATCCGGCTGTGAAACAGGAGTCCGACCGATAGTACCACCAGGAGGTCAAACGCTGCGCCCAGTTCTATGAGCAGGGGGACCCCACCGGTAACTGATATCGCTATGAGCGAAAGTCCGTTTTCGGCGATGAGGATTCCAACCAGCTGGAACAGCGTTCCATGTCGCAGGAGAACCATACCGAGCCCAGCAGTTACCACCACCAGGCAGGCACTCTGTAAAGGTGGCGTCAGGAAGCCGAGCGGTGGCAGTAGCAGGTTGAAGAGTATGAGCGCTGCTGCTGTGACTGCTATCCGGGTGAGAGGGCTGTACTCTGTCCTTCGGTGCCAGTCCTCGCGCGTGGTGCGCATAACCAGGTTCAGCAGAATTGCCAGCACGGCTACCCGTATCCAGAGGATAATTGCTGCCAGGAGAAAGCTCCCAGAGCGGCCATTGGCCAGCATTGATGCATCCATTGCTATCAATATTGTTTGTGCGATGAGGACCAGAACCGTCATGCGTTGGCGCTTGGCAATAACTCCACCAAGACCAATGGCTGCTGCTGCCCACGCAAGTGAGGTTGTCATTTCCCCACCGTTGTAAACCAGCTTATTGAGCCAAGTATGGCCACAAGTGAGCCAGTGGCAAGCATGTTAGGCACGCGCAATAGGCGCATCTTGGCAAAGAAAGTCTCTGTGATTGCAAGAGCCACAATGATCACCAGTACCCAGAGCAGAGTGCTTGCGGCAAGGTCTGCCGTGCTTTGGCCCAGGTGGGGCAGAAATATGGCACCTGCCATTACGAGCAACAGCGCATGGCGCGCTGCTGCGGCCCACTGGAGATATGCAAGGTCCGGGCCGGCATACTCCAGAAGTGGGCCCTCGTGAATCATGGTCAGCTCAAGGTGAGTGTCTGGATTGTCTACGGGCTGCCGGCCGGTTTCTGTCAGTATCACAAGCGCCAGCGCTACCAGAGCGCAGTAGTGGGCTGGAGAAGCCCATACCGCTGCACCCGCTGTAGCACGCTCCATGGCGAGAAGGCTGGTGCTTCTGGCGGGCAGTGCCTCAAGCAGGAGGGCCAGCAGCAGGGCCACCTCAGCCCATACTGAAAGCATAAGTTCCCGCGAGGCAGCCATCAGGCCAAAGCCGCTTGAAGTGTCGAAAGCAGAAAGGGCAAGCACAAAACGACCCAGTGTGAGTACGCCAACAAGGACCAGCATGTCATTGCCTATGGGCCCATAAGTCCCGGTTCCAGGAGGTACAAGCAGCAGGATGGCGGTCAGCTGGCAGGCAGCTACTACTGCCGGCGCCGAACCGTAGATGAGCGAGCTGGTAGAAGGGCGCACACAGGACTTGTTCCAGAGTCGCCTAAGCTCACGGTACGGTTGCCAGGGGGGCTGTCCTAGCCGCCCCTGCATATACGCCTTAAGCCATTGGATCGTTCCGGGGATGAGCGGAGCCAGCACCGCAATAGCTGCTGTTTCGAGGATTGCAGCGAGAAAGTCAGTGGCACTGTTCATAGCCTGCTCACAGCAGTATTCCGGTTCGCACAAGCAGGAGCAGCAGCATGACAATTGCAGCCAGGTAGAGTGCATATCCCTGGATGCTTCCAGACTGGATCTTTCTCAGGCGTGCCGCCATCTTCAGTGAGTTCTGTATGACAGGGCCGTACACTTTGACGTCGACCAGATGCCGCACCTCTCCGCGGTAGCTTGCACGCTGGACCACTCCGCCGCTTGAAACCACGTTGAAGGTGGAGCGTGCGCGAAGGAACCATTGCAGGGTAAGGCGCAGTGGCTGGGTAAAACCTGCAGATGTCCATTCCAGCGATGGCTGCATGGTCTGGCCGCAGATCCAGGTAGGTACGACGACGGTGCGCTTGTTGCGCCGCAGCAGAAGCAAACCGCCTGTGATAGCTGCCAGTACCAGCAGCAGGCTGGGTGTGGGCAGGAGGCCGGTGCCCGGCAGGGCGATGTCCAGGCCCACCCGGGTCGGCGTGAAGCGTACGCAGGTCATAAGCGTGGAAAAGATGGGGCCGCCGGCCAGCCCTGCGACGCAGCAGAACCCTGCAAGCAGTACCTGGGCGTAGCGCATGGATGGTCCCGCATCGTGGACCGGTTCCCTGTCACTTTTAGCCCCATTCCTCCCTGGCCCAGGCAGGAGGAGCCCTGCGACCTTGGTAAAGCAGAGAACTGCAAGGGCTGCTGTTGCTGCTAGCGCAGCCGCGGCAATTACCCCAGCAAGGGGAAGCTCCCCGTTGTTAATCGCGAGATGCAGCAGCGACTGAAGCGTTAACCACTCTGAGACAAAGCCATTTAGTGGAGGCAGTCCAGCTATGGCCATACAGCCTGTGAGGAATGCCACGCCCGTCCACGGCATGGCACGCAGGGGGCCTCCGAGGAGATCGATGGAGCGGCTGTGGGCACCCTTCTCCATTGCTCCACTTCCAAGGA
>JAJZMA010000213.1 GCA_021850405.1 bacterium | reverse complement strand
GGCAGGTACAGTCCTTCCGGAGATGGTCATGCATTCAGTTACGTCGGCAAGTCCAGAAAAAACCATGGAGTGGACCGGCGCGCTGGAGGCAGAGCTGGCGGCCATTCCCGATGAGTTCCGGGGAATGGTCGTTGCAGCCGCAGAGGAAAGGGCCCGCAGCCTGGGTCAGAGCGTGGTTACCACGCTTCCACTGGAAAATGGGGAGCCCGGCAAGGCGTGATACACCTCCTGCAGCTCTTCCATGTGCTCTTCTTTTCAGGATCCCTGTACGTTCCGGTGCCCAATTTTCCAGTTGTGGGCAACAGCCTCCCGGTCGGCGTATTTTTCATCGCCCACGTCACCATCGCTGAGTACAGCATCGGGGCGATCATCCTGGCGGTTGCTCTGGAGACCTGGGCGGTCGTGAAGCATGATCCACGCGGCATGCGCTACGCCCGGGCACTCACCAACAGCTATTACCTGCTGTTCAGTCTTGGGGCGACATTCGCAGTCTTTGCTGTGATGCTGATGATTGGTCTGTGGGGCCCCCTGATGGGGACCCTGATAAACGAGTTTCTCCCTGTCGTGGCAGTTGCATTTGGCCTCTTTATCGTGCTGATGCCAGCACTGGTTGTCTATCGCAACAGTTTTGGGAAGATGGGCCCACGCGCCCACCTGGCACTTGGCATGCTGGTGGCCGCACTGCAGACCCTCTTCCTGGTGCTCATCGTTGCAATCGATTCATATCTGATCACACCAACGGCTACTTCATATGGGGCACTGGCTTCTCCATCCTATCTGCCGCTCCTGCTTCACAGGCTGGTGGGCAGCATCTCATGGACAGCCCTGCTGCTGGCGGCAGTTGCTGTAATACGGCTGAGGCAGGCAGGCAGTGAGGAGGAAAGGCTGTTCCAGTCCTGGGCAGCCAGACTGAACCTGCGCATTGGCGTTGTATTTCTGATGCTGATGCCAGTCATCGGCTACATCCTGCTGCTCACCCTCCAGGGTTCGGTCGTGGGCTACTTTGACAATCTTGTTGGTGGAAGCGCTGGCAATGCCATGGTGCTGCAGATGTGCATCTTCAGCATCGTGCTTATCTCTGCAAACGTGGCGATCGGCTGGGAGAAGGAGCCTGGTACCTCCAGTGGAGTAATGCTGCTCCTTGTCATCGTTGGCTGTACAGTCGGAACCCTGCCCTCTTCAGTGCTGGGACCATCTATCTTCCTGCTCAGGTATATAGGCACAGCCTTTGCAGTGGTGATAACCATGCTGAACCTTATATGGCACAGTCTGGCCGGGACTGAGGTTGAAGCTGCAGCAGCGCATCCAGCCCCTGGCGCCCAGCGTTTAATCGCCTTTGAAGGTTCTGCCGCGGCGCGCTGGGCGGTGGTCATTGCCGGGGTACTTGCCGCTGTGCTCGCCCTTTATATGGGCTATCTGAAAGAGGAGGCACGCGGCACCTACGCGGTCTATGGGGTGCTCCAGCAGAGCGCGGCTCATGGCCACTATCAACCCCCAGCCGGGATCTACCCAACGTCATGAATACAGCAGGAACGCATTTGAGCAGCATTTTGGGTTCTGGCCATCTACTTAAGAATGAAGCAAGCTTCCAGGCATCCTGGTTTTTCTCGCTGATCATCTTCTGTGTGAGCATGATTGCACTTGTGGGGGGCTGGCTGGTGTTTCGTCAGATACCCTCCATGTGGCGCGACGGTAACCGGACCATGGCACTTACCCTTGGTGCGTCCGCAGTCGTTGTCCTCATATCACTTGCCCTGTTGATACTTGTGGTCGTGATAGCGCTTTATCCATATGCTGCGGGGACGGTCTGAGATGGCAGAACTTTCAAGACGGGAAATGCTGATAGGAACTGCAGTGGGCGGAGGAGCGATCACACTGATGCTGGCTGGCCCGGTTGTGGGCTTCCTGCTCAGCCCGCTCTTTACCAAACGGCGCACTGAAACAGCCGTGATAGGTCCCATTGACAGCGTCCCAGTCAATACTCCAACTCCCTTTATAGCCAGGCTCAACGAAGGAGACGGCTGGAACATTGGCCCAATTCCCAGAGTTGTCTATGTCGTGAAATACCAGCAGGTCGTGGGTCCAGGGCAACCCCCTCCGACCCTTCTTGTCTTCAGCAATACCTGTACCCACATGCAGTGTGACGTCCATTGGGATGGCACCTTTGTTGGGGCAGGCGACCCTGTGTTGAACGGCAGGTTCATCTGCCCCTGCCATGGCGGCCTCTACCTGATGAACGGAACTAATATCTATGGCCCACCACCCAGTCCGCTCCCGCAGTGGGTGCACGAGGTGTTTACAGGGGAAGACGGCAAGACCTATGTCAGGATCCAGAATGACTTTACCGAGAAGATCTGATGGTTGAGGCGACAAAGGTGAAACTGCGGCCGCTTTACCAGTGGCTTGACGATCGTATGGGCATATCGGCCCTGATGAACAGTGCCCTCCATGAAGCTGTGCCTGAGCAGGGAGGATGGGCCTATACGCTGGGCAGTGCGACACTCATCCTGATAGCGCTCCAGATTGTGACCGGGATCTTCCTGACGATGATGTATGTCCCGTCGTTCCACGAGTCCTACCAGAGTCTGCATTACCTCCAGACCAATGACCTGTTTGGTGCCTGGGTAAGGGGGATGCATCTCTGGGGGTCGTATACCCTGATGCTGGTCATTGGACTGCACATGATAAGGACCTTTATGACTGCAAGTTACAAGCGCCCCCGGGAGCTGAACTGGGTGAGCGGGGCGCTACTGTTTTTTGTAGTGCTTGGTCTGGCGATTACCGGTGCGATGCTGCCTGGCGACCAGGCTGCCTACTGGACCATGACGGTAGTGACCAATATTCCCCATTACATACCGTTCATAGGGGATTACATCCGCTGGCTCTGGAGGGGGGGGAAGTTCATTGGGCCCATCACATTTACGAGGACTTACGGCATCCATATCTGGCTGCTGCCACCGATGCTGCTGGGACTGATCGGGCTTCACCTCTATCTCCTCAGGCGGCACGGAGAGTTTGGAGCATGGGTGAACTACGATACAGAGGGGCCAGATCCTGACCGGGAGATTGCTGCAAGGATTGCCAAGGTTGAGCCTCCCTATCCATCCAGGGACGTGGATCCAAAATTTGCTGCCCCTAACCGCACCGTGGACTTTTTCCCCAACCAGGTTTTCAAGGACACGCTGGTTAGTCTTTTGCTGGTTGCTGTGGTGTTTGTAATGGCACTCCTCATGGGTGCGCCGCTGGATGGGCCGGCTAATCCTGCCACGCTAACCTATGTACCTACTCCCGAATGGTTCTATCTTCCGCTTGACCAGCTGCTGGTGCTGGGACCACAGACCTGGCTCATAGCCTTTGTTGTTTTTGTTATCCCTGGCATTACGGCAACGCTTTTTATACTGTTGCCGTTTATTGACCGCTCACCTGAGCGTAATCCGCTCCGGCGGGCCCACATCATCGTCCCTGGCCTTTTTGTCATCTTTATGATGGTCACGCTCTCAGTTCTGGGAATAAATAGGCTGTATAACCTGTGATGAACCTGCCTGCCACACTCGCCCTGGTGCCGATTCCCGGCAATATCTTCAGCAACTCCCTGTGGGTTGCCGTTTTTGCCCTGGTGCACGTGCAGATTGCCACTTTCATTGTGGGCGCCACCACCATTGCGATTGTCAGCGAGATCATCTTTCATGCCAACCGTGACCCCCGGCATGAGGCCCTGGCCCGGCATCTGCTCCACGCCATAACCTATGTGTTTGGTTTCGGTTCGGCCCTTGCGATTTTCTGGGTGATGCTCATCTTCATGGGACTTTGGGGCAAGTTCTTTGTGGAGCTCGACCAGATCACCTTCTGGGTGTTTGTCTTCGAGGCTGCTTTCTTTGTGGCTGAGATTGTCGCCCTCTATGCCCTGTATGGAAATTACGAAAAGCTTGGACGCTACGGGGCAGCGCGGATTGGGAT
>JAJZMA010000036.1 GCA_021850405.1 bacterium | reverse complement strand
CGCTGTGATACTGCTCACTGCACCTTTGTCTGCAGCCTCTGCCAGGCACCCGCACTGGACCTGGTGCAGGCTGGCAAAGCCATGCAGGAACACAATCTGCCCCACCTCCTCCTTTGTCCCTCCTGTGAGACCGAGCTGCTGCCCCCAGAGGATCCGTCTGGCCGCACCGGCCCGGAAGCAAGCGCTTCCGTCATCGTATGCCCTGCATGTGGAGCAGAATTCTCAGTGGAAGAAGCGTCGCCTCGCCTCGCCATGGACAGTTTCGAGGAGGAGAGCTAAATAGAGCGTGGGCTCCCGGCACGAGCCACTGTCGTCGCACTGCAACCAGCCAACGGGAGCTGCTACAGCCTGGGCAACAGCCCTATCGTGGCGGCGATCGGCCCCGCAGGCGCTTCAGTGGCAGACCTGACCCAGTAGCGGGAAAACATGCCATCAAAACAGTAGACCTTGCCCCCAAAACCTGACTTTGGAATCGGCTGGGAGTGATGCGTATGCCCATGCACCAGGCGGGTGCCTGAGAGTCTCGCCAGATACCGGTCAAGGCGTGCCTCATCGTCAAATGCATGTCTGCCGACCAGATAAGGCATAAGGCCCCTTATGCCCCCTGCTGCCAGCAATTCGGTGGCAGCAGAATTTATCTCCTCTACCGTGTCTCCCAGCTCCAGGTAGCGGTCATCATCACAATGCTGCACTATGGTGCCATCGGAAAGCCGCAGTATGACAGGGAGATTCCTGACCCATGCAGCCAGCCTGTCGTCCCCAAACAGCGCCCAGATGTCTGCCCAGTCACCCCGCCGGGACAGCCACACGTCGACCAGTGCGGACCTGGGTGCCTGCTCCCAGGCGCCAACTGACGCGCCCGGCACCGTGCGCATCCGGTCCAGCACTCCAAGCGCCATGAGGTCATGATTCCCCATAACCGCCTGGCTATGTCCTCTCCGGGCTGCGATGCGTGCGGCTTTTGCACCGCCACCAAAGCCAGGCCGCCCCCCCTGGAAAAAATCACCCAGAAATATGGTCGCAAAATCAGTGTCTGGATACGGCCTCAGGCCCTCGATCAGCCTCTCGGAGTCCCCCTGGATATCGCCAACTACCAATACCTCGTCCGGGCTGGCACTGCGCCCGTCTTCCTCTAAATCCTGGCTCCCAGTCAAACTGACTGCGCCGGCCCGTCCTGGTGCTTCAAAGAGCCCACCCTTGCGCGCTCGATGTTCACTGCCGCCCCCACCAGTGCCAGATGACTGAATGCCTGCGGAAAATTACCGAGCAGTTCCCCAGTTCCCATATCGCACTCTTCCGCATACAGCCCAAGGGGCGAGGCAAATGCCAGGAGCTGGTTGAACAGCCGCTCAGCTTCTTCAATGTCTCCCTGGTGCGCAAGTGCATCCACCAGCCAGAACGAGCAAAGCACAAAGGCCCCTTCCGATTCATGAATGCCATCAAGCCGCTTGGCCGGGTCATAGCGGCGCAACAGCGCTCCTGTGCCAAGTTGCGCGGCTATTGCTCGCGAGGTTGAACGCAGCCGGGGATCATGGGGAGGCAGGAAACCGACCTGGTGCATGCGAAGCACTGCTGCATCCAGCAGCTCGCTTCCCAGCGCCTGGGTGAAAGACTGCTGCTGCTGCGAAAAGGCATGCTCTGTGACTGACAGATGGATCTGCCGCCGGATAGCACGCCAGCGCCCACTGTCATGCGGATGGCCCCACTGCTCTGCCAGCCTCAACCCGCGGTCAAGGGCAACCCAGCACATAAACCGGCTGTAGGTGAAGTGCTGGTCCCCGCCGCGCGGCTCCCAGATGGAGGCATCAGGCTCGCTCCACCTGGCAGCTGCGAGCTCAACTATCGCCTCCAGCTGGGACCACAACGCACCATCCACCTCTCCCCCATATTTGGCATAGACATATGCTGCATCAAGAATCTCCCCATACACGTCCAGCTGAAGCTGGTCCGCCGCCAGGTTCCCGATGCGTACCGGTTTGGAGCCCCGGTATCCCGCAAGGTGAGTTAGCTCTGTCTCAGGGACATCGCCACTCCCATCCAGCGTATAGAGGTTGGAGACACCAATGCCCAAAGAGCCGATGCCGGTACTCTGGAGCCACCGGAAAAAGGCATGGGCCTCGTCATGGAAGCCAAGCTGAAAGAAGGCATAGAGGGTAAAGGACGCATCCCGCAGCCAGGTATACCGGTAATCCCAGTTTCTGGTACCACCCACCTTTTCTGGCAGGCTGGTGGTAGGGGCGGCAACAATAGCCCCGGTAGGGGCATAGGTCATCAGTTTCAGTGCCAGAGCCGAGCGCCAGACCGGCTCCCTGAACACGCCACGGTAACTGCAGCTGTCCAGCCACTCCCGCCAGAACCGGTCAGTGGAATGCAGCAGCTCTCGCGCCGCCTCAAGGGTCCACGGCAACGATGTACAGCTGCCAGCATTATCAGTTACCAGCCCGAATGCGACAGCCTCGCCGGGTGAGAGCTGCAACTCCATGCGCGCACCCACGGCACCGCTGGTCGTCTGAAGACAGTAGTGAAGCCGGCCATCATCCCCATGCCACCTGCCAGAAGAGGTATGCAGCCTTAGCGTGCCGCTGCCGTAGTCAGGTCGTGGATCAAAAACAGAGCATGCTGTTACCGAGCCAGAGAGACACTCCACAATCCGCACGATCCTTGGATGTGCGTGGGGACTGGCGTGCTGCCCAATTGAGCTGGCATCTGCAGGCATGAAATCGGTAACCACCATGCGCCCAGAGCCGGTAGTGAATATGGTGGAAAGCACATTGGTCCGGTCCAGATAGCGCTGCCGGGCAGCAAATTCCCCGGTGGGGCAGATCTGCCAGAAACCACCCCTGTCGCAGTCCAGCACCCTGCCAAGCAGGGAGGGCGAGTCAAACCTCGGCAGGCAAAGCCAGTCGATGGAACCGTCCTTGCAAACCAGCGCCGCCGTGCGCGTGTCACCGATCAGGCCGTAGTCCTCGATGGGCTGGCTCATGGCGCCCATTCTTACCCGGCCCGCACGTCCGGCATGGGGTCGGCCGCCTCCCGGGGGCGCCGGGACCGCCCCACAGCCCGGCAGCGTCACCGAGCTGCGGGAGTGATCCTCACCGTCAGCTGACGCAGCCCTCCGTCGACACCGTCGCCGTGCGCGTCCGGGCCTGCTGCACCTCCGCCAGGACCGCCGGGGTGGCGAGCGCGTAGCCGATCCCCCCGTTGGTGGTGGAGCGGGCGAAGACCACGCCGACCACCGTGCCGTGCGCGTCCACCAGCGGGCCGCCGGAGTTGCCGGGCCGGATGGTCGCGTCGATCTCGTACACCTCGCGGGTGGTCTGGGCCTTGCCGTAGATGTCGAGCCCCGTCGCCTGGAAGGCGTCGGCCACGGCCGCCGGGACGGCGGTGAACGGCCCGCCTCCCGGGTAGCCGAGGGCGGCGCCGACCACGCCGCGGCGCACGAGCGACCCGTCGACGGCGAGGGAGGGCACGTGGACACCCGGCACCCGCATGACGGCGAGGTCGAGGCGGGGGTCGAACAGCACCACCTGCGTCGGGTACGGCCCCCCGTTCAGGGCCTCGACCACCGGGTGGTGGATGCCGGCGACGACGTGGGCGTTGGTCACCACCAGGTCGCCGTCGACGACGAAGCCCGACCCCTCCTGGATGATCCCGCCGCACCCCTGGCCCACCACCTTCACGGTGGACTGCTCGGCGGCCTGCTCCGCCGCGGCGACCTGGGCGTCGGTCGGCGGCGCCACAGGTCCCGCCGCCGTCGGCGGCAGCCCCGAGAACACGACGGGGAAGCCCTCGGCGGACAGGAACGACTCGATCTTCGAGAACAGCGCTGGCGGCTGCGGCATGACGTCGTCGAGGGCGCGCACGATGTGGGAACGGCTGATGCCGGCGTCGAGCGCCTCGAACCGGCTGTTCACCAGCACGCTGGCCACCATCCACGTGGCGAGCAGGGTCGCGGCGACGGCC
>JAJZMA010000200.1:1312-3977 GCA_021850405.1 bacterium | reverse complement strand
GACGACCGCGGTGTTACTGCTTCTGCCAACGGCCATCAGCGGTTGACCAGCGTGACCATTACGGCTGAGGCGCTGGAGGAAGGTGCAGAGATCCTTTCGGATCTGGTGCTTGCAGCCTGCAACGATGCGCTGGAGCAGTCGCGTAATCGTGCTTCTGAAGCGATGGCAAAGGCGACTGCTGGCCTGAGCCTGCCTCCGGGCATTCTCTAGACCTGTTATGGCGAGCCTGGTGCCGGTTACGGTAGAGCGGCTAGGGGCAGCGTTTGGCAAGCTCCCGGGCATTGGTCCCAAGACTGCCCAGCGCCTGGCATTTCACTGCCTGCGTGCTCCGGCTGAGCAGGTCACAGCTCTTGCCAACGCACTCCTTGCTGTCCAGGAAGTTGTCACTGTCTGCCCAACCTGTTTTTTTATCGCTGAAGGTGGGGTTTGCCCTGTTTGTAGCGATGCCCGTCGCGACCCCTCCATTGTCTGTGTTGTCGAGGATGCCATGGATGTTCTTGCCATCGAGCGCAGCGGTGAGTTTCGCGGCATGTACCATGTGCTGGGCGGGTCGCTTTCCCCGCTTGAGGGAAGAGGCCCTGAGAGCCTCCATCTGGCAGAGCTTGAGGCGCGCATCCAGGACGGCAATGTTGCAGAGCTGGTTGTTGCCACTGACCCGGACGTGGAGGGTGAGGCGACAGCGCATTATGTTGCGAGGCGGTTTGGGCAGCGCGGTGTTACTGTCTCCCGGCTTGCACATGGGCTGCCTGCGGGGGGCGCGCTTCAGTATGCCGACGAGGTCACTGTTGCTAGAGCCTTTTCCGGGCGCCATCCGGTCTAGGGCAGGGGCTTTCCCGTGACCGCGCGATGGCTGCCAGGAGACGGGCCCTTTTTTTTTGAAGCAGCAGCAGGACGGCCGCTTGGGCTAAAGCGCAGTCTGGACCGGGCCAGAAGGCTTGCGGCACAGCTTGGGCTCAACCCTCTTGCGCTCCCGGTATGTACTGTGGTCGGTTCCAAGGGAAAGGGATCGGCGGCGACGGCAGCCGCGGCATTTCTTGAGTGTGCGGGGCTTCAGGTTGTCCTGGTCACGAGTCCTCCCTTTCGCACCAACCTTGAACGGATCCGTCGTAGTGGGCGTGCCCTTTCCGAGGCTGAATATGACCGGCTTGGAGAAGTGCTTGCTGACGGGCTTTCACATCTGCCACCAATGGAGGAGGGCTATCTGTCTCCGACTGGTGCGTACACTCTCATGGGCGGCCGGTGGGCCCAGGAGGCAGGTGCAGATGTGCTGGTGGCTGAGGAGGGAATGGGGGGCACATCAGACGAGGTTTCTCTCTGGCACCCGGTAGTGGTAGCGGTGACCCCTGTATTTGAGGAGCATCTGGGAATCCTGGGCGACAACCTCTCTGACATTGTTGCCGATGAACTGGGTGTAGTCTGCAGCAGGACAGCAGCGGTTGTGACCGGTAGACAGCGGAATGCCCTGGTGGAGCAGGCCATTGCAGAGCGGGCGCGGTGTGTTGGGGCACGGGTTGTCGCGAGCAGGGAGATGCTCCCTGGTGTGGCTGCAAGATGGGTTCCGCTGGTTGCAGCGAATGTGATGACCGGTTTTTCGGCTGCAAATGAGTTTCTGGGCGAGATGGGGAGCCGGGTTGATTTTGCCGCGGTTGGAGAGCAGGCTGCAGCAAGATTGAGGCTTCCCGGCCGCCACTCTGTCCATCAGCAGCTGGGCAGCACCTGGGTGGTTGACGCTGCCATCGATCCGGTCGGAGTTGCAGCGTCGCTCGCCGCATGTCGCGCAAAGGCAGGAGAGCCGGATCTGGTCCTTGCCTGTTTTCCCGACGGAAAGGACGTGCAAGGCTGTGCTGCGGTACTGGATGGCCTTCCGGTAGTCTGGGTGAGGGAGGGGACCGGGCACCTGAAGTTTTCGATGCTTCCTGAACCGAGCCTCCTGGGGCGGCAGGCGCTGGAGCTGGCGATGGGCCGGGCGCCATCGCTTCTGCTTTGTGTTGGGACAATCAGCTGGATTGCGGTTGTACTCGACTTTCTCGATGTTTCACTGGAGCGGCTGTACTGAATCATCGCACCCTGGTAAAGTGCCAGTTTTCTTATGGGTGCGCAGCTGAGTGAGCCGTCTTAAGTGCCAGATCCGATGAGGGGGCATGATCTGGGTAGCGGCGCAGCTGTGGCGGTACTGTCTGGCGAGGGAAGGGCAGTCACAGGCGTGCATGGGCAGATAGGAAGGGTGGTGGTGTTTCCACCTGGGAGCACAGAGGGTGCTCCAGGGATTGCTATGGGCCCACATACGCAGATCGGTTGCATTGTGCCAGTGCTGACTGTGCCACTTCCACTCCCGGTGACAGATCCAGTGCCACCTATGGCTTCTCCTGCAACTACTCCAGCAGGAAGCGGTGGAAGGGCACAGATGGTCGCGCTGGGCTCAGGCGCAGGGGTCGGTGATGTGCCTGCCCCCGGGCCCGGCAGGGTGGGGGGTGGAAAGACCGGAGGATAGCAGGCGGGGTGGCTTTCCAGGCATGGAGGGGGAGAGGAACAGACAACATTTGGGATGGAGGGGGCTCTTCCTGTGCCTGCCCCAGGCCTGGTGCCCGAATAGATTCCGTTCAGGCAGTGGCACGCTGGCAGGGTGGGCACTGCTGTCTTCCCGGGAGAGAGGGTGGGACTGTAG
>JAJZMA010000200.1:0-1302 GCA_021850405.1 bacterium | reverse complement strand
GGTCGGTACCCAGGGTCCACCGGGATAGGGGTCCTGGCGCCGGCCATCTCCGGAAAGCGGCGGCAGAGTGTACAGGGGTGTAGCCCCTTGCTATTGGCCGGCAGGATGGGGCAGGCAATTGCTGGTCCAGCCTGTGCGCCTCTGGTGGTGCTCAAAGAGTGGTCTGCTGCGCCTCCAGACAGGGATGAAGGAACCGGGGCCGCAAGCGATGCAGCTGCCAGATTAGCCCCGGAAGAGGGGGTAGCCAGTGCCAGTAATGTCACGGCCAGGCCAGTCAGTGCCAGGGCCGCGATCCTTCCTGATACAGGGTGCCGTAGTTTGAACCTCTTCATCAGTGAAACCCTCCCTTACTGGATCATTGCAAGCTGCAGGGTGCTCATGACCATGCCCATGGAATAGGAACGCCTGAACCACCCAATGTATCCAGACGACCCTGCAACGGGGGCCCTCCAGCCCGGGGCAGTGTGCAGCCGCCGCCGGGGCTGTGACTCCCTGAAGGAGAAGGCGTTCTCCACCACTGGCAATATTGGTCACCCGCCCTGACCGGGACTGCCCTTGGCTTGACTTCCCTGTGCAATGCGCGTAATATCTCCTCCTTGCCTGCGTGGGTTCCTCGGAGGCTTGTTGTAGTCGGGTTTTCTGCCTGCAGCACGTGCACCTTGACACTTGAAGAGTGGAGACGACTTATCCAAAATGGCCTGGGTCCATGCTGCAAGGCATGGCCATTCGAGGGCCTCGTCGACGTATTTGGCTCCTGGCATTGCCTGGAGCAGGAAGCGTTTTTTTGGAGAGTTTGATCCTGGCTCAGGATTAACGCTGGCGGCGTGCATAAAACATGCAAGTCGAGCGCAGCGCATTTTGGGGTAACCCGGAATGTGTTCAGCGGCGCACGGGTGAGTAACACGTGAGCAACCTACCTTCGAGTCTGGGATAGCCCTGGGAAACCAGGATTAATACCGGATGTGGTCACGTTGAGGATCTTGGCGTGAGTAAAGGCGAAAGCCGCTCGATGATGGGCTCGCGGCCTATTAGCTTGTTGGTGGGGTAACGGCCTACCAAGGCGATGATGGGTAGCTGGTCTGAGAGGACGATCAGCCACACTGGGACTGAGACACGGCCCAGACTCCTACGGGAGGCAGCAGTTAGGAATTTTCCGCAATGGGCGCAAGCCTGACGGAGCAACGCCGCGTGGGTGATGAAGACCTTCGGGTTGTAAAGCCCTGTCGGAGGGGAAGAAATTTTGACGGTACCCTCCAAGAAAGCCCCGGCTAACTACGTGCCAGCAGCCGCGGTGATACGTAG
>JAJZMA010000001.1 GCA_021850405.1 bacterium | reverse complement strand
AGGATTTCATCCGGCTCCTGAACCGCACCGAACCTCCCCGGGGGTGGTAGAGGGGTAATTCTGGAGAGGTACCTTCTGCGTGCCCTTTAGTTGCCAGGTGCGCTTGCCGGGGATTCCTGTTCCCTGAAATGGATCAGCACATGGATGTGTTCTGTTCCTCGAACCACATCCAGCTCCATAACCTCCCCCGGACGACGCAGTGCGATAGCTGCCCGTAACTGCTGGGCTCCTCCTCCCAGAAGATAGCTCCCTATACCAACGATGAAATCCCCTGGGCAAAGCCCAGCGTCCTCTGCTGCAGAGCCTGGTGTAACCCGGCCCACCTCCACCGCCCCAGCCGGTACGAGCGTGCCAAGCTCCCTGCTCCTTTCTGCAGAGACCGTCCGGATGGCTGCTCCAAGCGACACCCCTCCCGTCTCTTCCTGGGGCCCAGAGGGCAAAAAACGTGCCAGCTGGATTGGATCCGCACCCGCAAGAAACGCACTGCCTATCTCCACCGAAGGCACTATCACCCTGCCAACCCTTCCAAACAGGATGGCGCTGGCGGAAGGATCTGAAAGAACATCCCTGATCCGTGGCTCAATACCACGCCCTTTCAGATAATCCACAATCTGGTCACAGGCAGGGTCCCCCTGCTGGACGTAAACTGTAACGTCGACCAATTCCCTAGTCCCTAGTCCTCCGGGGGAGGCCCCGCTGAATGTGTTATCCGGTGAGCCCTCACGGGGGCGACAACCGGCTCTTCCATACCAGGGAAGGGCAGAACGCCGTTCCTGGATCCATCCCCACCTGCAGAGACAGGAGCTGCATCGGTCGGCACAGATCGGCTGGGCGACGCCCCATTAGTGCCTGCTCCAGCCGTGTCTACTCCTGCCATCGCTGATCGCGCACCCATGGATACACTTTGCGCAAGCGCAGACAATGACTTTGTTTCTTCCACGCCTTTGACCAGCAACGAGTCCTGGTTTGGCTCCAGCCCCGGCAGGGAAGGCATGGTGGTGGTGGCGGTGGTGGCTGGAGAACCCTGTGCCGGATTCACAGCTACCCCTGGGGAGCGCCGGCCACGCCGGCGCCTCCTGCGCCGCTTGCGCACTGCATCTGATTCCGCGCCTCCCTGGGCAGCTGTCTCTGTCTTTGTGGTGGCACCACCGTCAATAAGTGGGGTGGCTGGCAAGGGCCTCTGTCCGCCGCCACGGCGCCGCCGCCTACGGCGCGGCTGCCCTGCCCCCTCACCATGCTCTCCCTCCTGGTTCTTGCCGGTGGCACCTGCAAGCCCCCCACGACCCCGGCCAGGACGACCGCTCGGGGCTACCAGTTCGGAAGCACTCATCCACCCGCCAGCGGCCCTTGCCGCCTCTACCAGTACCCCATACATCGATTCTTCCCCACTGCGCAACGTAGCGCTATCACCAATGCAGACCACCATGCGTCTTGCCCTTGATATGGCAACATTCAGGCGATTAGGGACGCGCAGAAACCCAATCCTCCCACGCTCATTGCTTCGAACCAGGGAGATGACAACGATATCTTCCTCACGCCCCTCAAAAGAATCTACCGTATCGATCTTGATGTTTCTTTTGAAACGCCTGCGCCCAAGCGAATAGCGCAGGCGTTCGACCTGCTCTGCATACATCGCGATAACAGCAATGGAAAGGTCACGACTTACACGCTCGTCCAGCAATCTGACAACTGTCGCTGCCACCTTAACCTCTGCTTCATTGCGTAGGGCACCACCAGGTCCCCTCCGCTCACGCCCACCCCGCATACCTTCAGTGTCAACAAAATGCAGCGCCACCGGGAAGGGATGCCGGGTAACAAAGTCGTAGGCGCACACTTCCTGTGCATCTTCAAGCTGGCCATCGTATGATGCCGCTGATACGTAGCTGGAGATCTGGGGATGCATGCGATGCTGCACCTTGAGCAGGCACTTGGCTGAATCAGGCAAGCCACCTTCCCAGGCTTGCTCAAACAGGCTGTGATTGATAAGGTCTTCCAGCTGTGGATCATCCTCGACAATGGAGTACAGGGAGTCGTCTTCCACCGGGGGAAGTTGCTTGTGATCGCCTACCAGGGCAAGTGCTGCTCCCAGTCGAAGCGCGGGCAAGGCTTCATCGACGCGCGCCTTGTTAGCCTCGTCAAGAATAACCAGATCAAAATTCATGTCTGTTATCGCTGAAGTTGCAGCGGTAGCACAGGTTGCAAAATAACAGTTTGCCTGCAACAGTCGGGGATCATCTTCATCATCACACCGGAACTGGTCAACCGAAGAATGTACCCGCTCTGCCCTGGCAACTCGCACCGCCCGCATACCGGGGGTGCCCGCAAGCCGCTCCAGTGCGTTGTCTACAGCCAGATTGCTATGTGAGGTTACGAGTATCCGTTCTTCTGGATTATTGGCCAGGCGTCTTTTTACTGCCTCGACTATGACAGTGGTCTTCCCGGTTCCAGGCGGTCCCTGTATGAACACACATTGCGCAGCTCCAAGGTTGGCCACCAGCGATACCGCACGATCCTGCGATGGATTTGAAAACATGCCGGGGGTATCCCATGGACGCCCTATTTCGCCCGGCGCTGGCGACGATATGGTTTCGGGACACACCAGCAACTGGGCCAGTAGCCCCACGCCGAAATCCCGGGTAGCAATGGCTGCGAGCACTGAACGCTTGGCCTGGTAAAGCGCCCGGTTGAATGACGGGGCAACACCACCCTCTGAACCTGCATGCTCGTACGTTCGACAGACCACCTCCACCAGCCGGCGACGATGGTCTATTCTCGAAACGCGCCCAACAAAGTTGGGACTGTCCTCTGGCTCTACCAGTACCGCTGCGTCTGTCATAAGCGTAATCGGCTCGTCATCCGGAATGGTGAGCTCTACCTTCCCAAGTTCAGGACGCTGGTGATCCTGCTCGTCAAACTCCCTGCCGCACGAAGGGCATCTATCGTTATCGTCAGGACGCCATAACCCCCTGCATTTGCGACACCGCCAGAATTCGCGTACGCCACGATAATGGGTTCGCTGGCTCTGAGCCCGGGCCTTTTCTGCATTTTCCAGCTTGTCCACCAGTTTCAGAGCACCATACAGCTGCTCAGACGTAGCAGCCATGGCCATCGCATCCCGGAAATCCTTCAGTCGATACGTGTCACTTACAATCCCATTGGTTGCCGTAACCACAGGATGGCGGGCTACAACCGTCAGCAACTTTTCTGCGCTACCTGAGGAACGCCCGGGTCGAACGTTCACCACAAGCAGTGCCATATGCTCCCTGGCCTGGTTTTCAGGCAGCTCAAAAGTACACTGTAAAACCAGATCGGGCAACGACAGTGTGACCAGGGGGGGATCGTCGTCAGTAAAGGTGACCGACAGATGCTCAACCTCAGCCAGCCTTTCTGCAAACAGCTTCCGGGGGTCGGTGTCAGTGCCCTGGGCAAGGGCGTCCAGTACCACCATGGCGTCGCTGGCGTCAGGGACGAGCAAGTGGAGCCTGTCAAGGGCGAGATCTGGAGCGATCAGAGGATGCTAACCTCAGCGCCAGCACCTTGCGATGCTGATGCACTAACTAATTTCAACTCCACTTTATGGAGCTGGGCGCGGCCGACCCTGTATTGACCGGCATCTGCCTCCAACGCAACTATAGAGCATAAGGCTGGGGATGGGCTAGGGGGGGAGCTGGAAGCAACCTCCGCCACTCCCCCGGCCAGGGCCTCCGGAAACAGGACGGGCACCCCCGATACGGACACCTTTTCCCGGCACGGGCGAAGAGCAGGCTAATGGATCAGAATCAACTCAATGCCAAAAAACAGCACCGCCACTGCCAGGGCAATCACCAGGCCCCAGGCCCCAAGAGGGGGAGAAAACCAGATGGATGCTGGTCCTGCCGGGGACGCAAAAGGTCCAACCCAGCTGGTCCCGTTCCACCACCATCGTCCTGACCGGTCCCAGCCTGACTGGACCGGAGCTGCCTCACGCGGGGGGGGGGCCGGTTCCT
>JAJZMA010000034.1 GCA_021850405.1 bacterium | reverse complement strand
GCTGCACCAGGAACTTGTCACCTGCATGGGTGCTCCCAGTCGCCCTGTACCCGGCAGCGGTGTCTCTACAAGGGACGGCAACGGCGTCATATTTGTCGGCAACAATGGGGATATCTACCCTTCTGGTTTGCTGCCGCTTCGGCTGGGAAACATCAGGGAGGCTTCACTGGTGTCCATATACCGCGACAACAGCCTGTTGCAGGATATTCGCAGCTCACGCTTTTCTGGGGCATGTGGAACCTGTCCCTACTCAGGTCTGTGTGGCGGGTCCCGTGCGCGTGCCTATGCTGCCACGGGCGATCCTCTGGGTGAGGACCCTGGCTGTGTGCTCGCTGGCAGCAGGTCGCTGGCTGTCCCCGCCCCCCTTGCTGTCCGCTAGGGGTGCCATGACTGGGGTTTTGCTGCTGATGTTCGGTTCTGCTGCCAAAGATGATGATCTGGAGGCTTTCCTTGCAGAAATTCTCGGGAGGGCACCGACTCGCGCCCAGGTAGAAGACCTCCGGCGGCGGTACAGCCGGATAGGATGGTCTCCACTGGTGGAGATAACCACCGACCTGGCAAAAAAGCTTGCCGACTCCCTTGGAGATGGTTTTACGGTGGCAGTCGGGGCGCGGCATGGGAGTCCTGCCATCGCTTTGGGGATTGAGGAACTCGTGCAGCGTGGTGCAGAGAGGATCCTGGCTGTTACGCTGGCTCCCCAGGAGAGCCCTGACTCTGCCCGGTATGTGCAGAGCGTGCAGGAGTCGCTTGCGTGCCTTGGGGAGAAAGCGCCAGAAGTGGTGTTTGTTACCGCCTGGTGGGAACGCCCAGATTTCATCACTGCGTTGGGCGAGCGACTGCGCTCATTCATTCGCAGCCATAATCCTGCGGCAGACACCGTCTTCATGTTCACAGCCCACAGTCTGCCAAGCTCCATGCAGGGAGCTGGCAGGTACGTGGATCAGCTGCTGGCCACCGCATGGAAGGTGGCGGGCTGCGCTGGGGTAGATTCGCGCTTATGCCAGCTTGTTTTTCAGAGCCGCGGCCGCTTTGGTAGGGCGGAGTGGCTTGGTCCGGGGCTGCTCGAGCAGATTGAGTTGGCCGGGAGCCAGGGGGTAAAGCAGATTGTCGTTGTGCCCGTACAGTTTCTCTGCGACCATCTGGAAGTTCTGTATGACATCGATGTACAGGCGCGCGAGCTGGCGACTGCGATGGGTGTGTCACTTCTTCGCCCTCCCATGTTCAACTCTGACGGGGATCTTGTTGCGGTACTCTCTGCGCTGGTGCGCGAGGGCGCGACAGCCGTGGCTTGAGGCATCCCTGTGTGCCAGATGGGTCGCCGGCGAGACGCTGGCGGCGCTGCTACCTGCTCCTGGGTCAGGTCAGCCAGGCTGTAGCAGGGGGTCCTGGTGCTGGTGTGCCAGTACCGGTAGGCTCTCGGGGCTCATCGGTGTCAATGGAATAGTTGTCAGTATTGTCGTCCCCTTCTGGGGAGAAGACTTTATCTCGGTATACCCTCCGAGTAGCCCGGCACGCTCCCGCATTCCGGTTAGACCCAGGCCGACATGCCCTTCGGCAGGTGAGGCATTGGCGTCAAACCCCTTGCCGTCGTCACTTATCCTTACCAGGATTGATTCGGGTTTTACCTTCACCTCTACAACAACCTGTTTGGCGCTGGCATGATGAACCACGTTGTTCACTGCCTCCTGAACAATCCGGAATACCGCCAGCTCTGTTTCGGGCGGCAGCTTGGGGTGCTCAGCTGGAAGATCTGCCTTTGCATGGATGCCGGTTGAGTCTTCCAGCTCTGAGATGAGACTGCCGATAGCGGCTGAGAGGCCCAGCTCGTCCAGCACAGTGGGCCGAAGCCCCCGGGAGATCCGTCGCAGGTCATCCAGAACCTCAAGGGCAACGTCCCGAAGCGAGGGTATCGCCGGGCTGCCGGTCCCTGTGCTTTTCTCTGGGGTCATGTCCAGCCGCTGTGCGAGGTGGGTGAGCAGCTGGACGGGTTCGTCGTGGAGCTCATAGGCGATCCGCTTGCGCTCTTCCTCCTGCGCAGAAAGCACTTGCAGGGCAAAGTTCCGTGCACGATGTTCTGCCTGGGCATGAGCCTGCTCGGCCATCTCCGCCCGCTTCCTGGCTGCCAGCTCAGTTTCAATATGGCTGCCAACAAAGATGGATACGCCTACCAGCAGGGCTAGCTGGATTATGTCGGCGTAGGGGGTCCCCCTGCCGTCCGGGAGCAGAAGATCCGGAAGCCAGAGGATCACTATCCATATCGACGTTGCTACAGATCCCTTGAGGCCGTAATATACCGCTGCATATCCAACCGGAATCAGCATGAAGCCTACAGTGGTAGATGCAGGGAATGGACCGTGCAGGAAGACCCCATAAACGTCGATGAGGAGGTGGGCGGCAGCAAGGAGCACTACTATGATCTGGAGAACCCAGAACCTTTTGTCTGCTATAGGTGGCACCATGGAGCGTGCTGCATGAACAACTCCTGGGGGCAGCAGCTGCGAGGCGGAGGCTCCCGATTCAGTCTTCATTGTGCACCAGGTTGTGTGTAGTGGCCCACACTGCGGCTTCGGTGCGGGAGGTTACTGAAAGCTTGGCAAGGATCTGGGTTACGTGGCCCTCCACAGTCCGCAGTCCGAGATGGAGCTTGCTGGCTATCTGTTTGTTCGAAAGCCCACGGGCAAGCAGGGCAAGCACTTCGCTTTCGCGAGCACTGAGCCCATCGGTGCGGCTTGATCCACCTGACAGGCGGAGTGCCAGCTGAGTTGATATCTCCCCGTCAAGCACGACTGATCCCGACGCTACGCTGTGTATCGCCTGAATCAGTTCCCTGGGGCCTACTGTTTTCAGAAGATATCCCGCTGCACCTACCCTCAGGGCTTCGTTTACATAATCTGGATCGTTGAAGGCACTCACTACCAGGACCCGAACCGAAGGGTGTGTGATGTGGAGCTCGCGGGTTACCGCAAGTCCGTCCATACCAGGGAGCCGTATGTCAAGCAGGAGTACGTCGGGGAGGAGTTTTCCTGCACACTCAAGCGCCTCGGTCCCGGAAGACGTTTCGGCGATTACCAGGATGCTGGGTTCTGCATCCAGGAGTACGTGCATGCCAGCGCGTACCAGGGAATGGTCTTCGGCAATAAGGACGCTGATCCGTTTTGGGACCTGCTGTCCTGGGCTGCCCGGAGCCGTTGCAGATATCTCAACCTGTTCCATATCTGCAATTATCCTCTCCCCGGGCAATCTGCGGTATTGGTGCGGATAATGCGGGGCCTTGGCTGCGGTTTACCGCATTATCCGTTGCTGTACCTGCGGTAATCCCCGTGCTGGCCCACGGGAATCCACAGCTTTCTGGGAGAGCTTACTCCCTTGTGGGGATTGGCCCCATGTCCCGATGATGAATGGGAGTGAGACAGGTAGTTCTCGGTCACACAAAGGGAAGAAATAAGTGTTGAACGTATTGATGGAGACGGCCAGGGTTCTCGGCCTGGCAGCCGTCAGCGTTTCGATTGCGGCGACAGTACTGGTCTGGATTGCCGTCTGTGCAGCGCCGCTGGCTGGACTGCTGATGTCGATAAAGCCATGGATCCACAGGCGGTCAAAGTACAGGCGGCTACCGTTCCAGGTGGTAGATGGGCAGATTCTGCAGCCCTGAAGCCAACTGGAGGGCGCGGCCATCAGGCATTTTCCAAGCCATATCGGACAACGATCAACAAGAATGACTTTGTCAAAAGGAGCTAGTAGCAATGGCAGCTAACGTATTACCGGACTACATAATGTTTGCCCTTCTCATTATTTCCTTTCTTGCAGCAGTGTTCCTCCGTTATCCCGAGGAGTCGTAGATGGAGAGAAAGATTGGTGATCATGCGGCCGCGTTCTGGACGCAGGGCTGTCTGGTCAGGACGATTCCAGGATGAGGCAGGCTACAGCTGAGGCGGAACCAGAAGAGGTGGAAGAGGGGTCGGGCAACTGGACTGGCCGGGTGCGTGCCCTTGTTGAGCG
>JAJZMA010000043.1 GCA_021850405.1 bacterium | reverse complement strand
CGGTGGTCGCCGCATTTGCGATAGTCTGCTGCCTTTGCCATGTCTATTGGAGCGAAGTATAACTTGAGGCGTGTAACCTTCCCTCTGTCGCCCCCATAGCCCAATCGGTAGAGGCGCGAGACTTAAAATCTTGGGAGTGCCGGTTCGAGTCCGGCTGGGGGCACTCCTGGCACTGTGAGCCGTACCATGTAGCGTATGACTGTCCTACAGAATGCAGAGCCGGCCGGGTCCCCCTCCAGAGCAGTAGTACTGGTTAGTGGAGGGCTGGACAGCGCCACCTGTCTGGCTGTTGCCAGATCCCGGATGGATGAGGTGTATGCGCTTACGGTTGACTATGGACAGAGACATGCCGTAGAGCTGCGGGCGGCTTCTTCTGTGGTTGGGTTCATGGGAGCAGCACAGCATGCAGTTGTGCCCCTGGACCTTACCTGGATAGGTGGATCCGCTCTGACAACGGGAGAACCAGTACCGCACGGCAACGACGTGCGGCGGGCCAGGGAGCAGCCCATTCCTTCTACTTACGTGCCTGCCAGAAACTCCATCTTTCTGGCGCTGGCGCTGGGATGGGCAGAGGTACTTTCTGCAAGTGAGATCTATATCGGGGTTACGGCTGTTGACTACAGCGGCTATCCGGACTGCCGGCCGGAGTTCATAGCGGCTTTCCAGACGGTTGCCAACCTGGGGACAAGGGCTGGAATAAACGGGTGTGCGCCTGTGATCTGTGCCCCACTGGTTGGTCTGGGAAAGGCAGAGATAATACAGCTTGGAATTTCGCTTGGAGTGGACTATGGCCTGACGCACAGCTGCTACGACCCGGGACCGGATGACTTGCCATGCGGGAGCTGTGATTCCTGTCAGCTTCGCGCCAACGGGTTTGCAGCACTTGGACTTGATGACCCAGCACTCCGGCGGTCTTCCCGGAAGGCAGCCCAGAGGCCAGATGCAGTCCCGGGTTGCACCACGTGACCGCTCCCTGCCGCGTTTGTGCACCAATGCTAGTGGGAGTATAGTGACCGATCCTTCCTGGTCTGGTTTCGTGTCCCAGCGACTGGACCTTGTTGAATCGAGGATTCACGAACTGCTGGGGGTGGACCCAGAGCCGTTTGGGTCTGAGATGGCGCGCATGGTAAGCGCGGGGGGCAAACGGCTCCGTCCTGCGATGCTTCTGCTCGCCTATGACGCCATCTGCTCTGGCAAGAATGGGCGAGCCCATGATAGTGCTGTTGTGTGGGAGCGGTGCAGGGATATCGCCGCAGCATTCGAACTGCTGCACACCACAACTCTTGTGCACGACGACGTGATTGATGCCTCCCCGACGCGTCGCTGGACCAGGACCATCCACTCGGTCTCTTCTCCAGCGCAGGCAATCCTGATTGGGGATTATTACATCGCGCGGTGCCTTGGCATTGTGGTGTCCGCAGGCGGCGCTGCAGTTGCCTCCCAGATGGAGTGGGCAATACGCACCATTTGTGAGGGAGAAGTGATGCAGCTGCAGACGCTGCAGTCCATTGGGCAGACAAGGGAGCAGTATCTCGAGCGGATCTGGCGCAAGACAGGTGCTCTTTTCAGCGCATGCTGTGTGAGTGGGGGGCTGCTTGCTGGTGCAAAAGAGGCAGAACAGGCAGCCCTGCTCCAGTTTGGAAAGCAGATGGGGATTGCCTTCCAGATCCAGGATGACATTGCTGACTACGTGGAGAGCAGCGAGGCAACCGGAAAGCCATCGGGGCATGATATCGCGGAAGGGTCAGTTACTCTCCCCCTGCTTCTTGCGCTCGATGACCCAGCCTCAGGTTCTCAATTACGCGATCTGCTTGAACCCAGTTTTACTCAAGGGGCAACAGGATCCACGGGGATGGGGAGAAGAGTTGACGACGCAGTGGTCGCGGAGGTGGTGGCTCTTGTCCGCGCGTCGCACGGGATAGTCAAGTCGGCTGCACTGGCAGAACAGTACACCTCTCTTGCCGTGGAGGCTGCAGAGGAGCTTCTGGCTGGGGGCTGCGCGGGCGCAGACCAGCTGGTTGCACTCGCCAACACGGTTGGCAAGGGAGCGTAGGCAGGCCCTGCGGGGCTCCGGGCTCCCTTGCGTCTCATTCATGCCGCCTGTTTTCCTTTATGGACAGGCCAACCCTGGAAACCTGGGCACGAGGCCCAGGTTTCCAGCCCTGAGGGATGTTGTTGCTGGGGGGTAGTCGAACCCCCCTGCTTTGGTCTAGGATAAGCATTCGGCCAAATATGGAGAGGTTAAATGGCAGATGACATCCGGATCCAGGTAGTCCTTCGGCGGCTGGATGGTGCAGCATCGGTATATCAGGCTGCCAGCATCGCGGAGGCAAAACAGCTTACCCAGGAAATTGCTGAGCAGAATTATCCAGATACTGCAGCCATAGAGGTAGAGCGGGTAACCAGGATAAAGGTGGGTATGGTCTTCCCTGAGGGCAAGGGAGGAGATGAAGCCGGGTCCACCTGGGTCGATAACGAGGCTATCAACGCTCCGGCACCTGAGGCGCGGCCCAAGCCACGTCCTGGATGGGGAAATGCCGCCCGGGACACCGGCTTTGTGGCACCATCGGATGTTTCCTTCGTCATCGAATATCGGGATGGATCTGGAGCAACAAAGTCGCAGAAAGTTCCAGTACGGGCACTGAACGATACTTTATCCCGACTGGTCTCAAGCCCTGGTACTGGGCAGATTGTGCTGTGGAGGGTCGTGACCGAACATCTTGGCATCCGCACCCCGGATGGCCAGGAGATATGGAACCGCTATCTGATTGACCGGCCCATGAATGGGCGCAGCATGCCAGGTGGAGAGGGTCTGGGCGCCGCCTGAGGGATCTTTTCCTGACTCTGGGGTGTTGCCGGTGCGGGGCTGCCCGATACAAGTGCGGTTGACAGTTACGCCGCTAAGACTGGTCGACTGCGCTTTTGCCAGCAAACGCGCCCATCCTGGAAAAGGTCGAGCGCATTACAGCCGCCATCAGGATGATGGCGATGGCTGCTGCGTCCCACCCTGCTGCCTCAACACCCAGGGGCAGCAGGTCACTGATGGCGATACTGTTCCCGGCAATTGAGGCGATGCAGAATACTGCTGTTCTGCCAGTGTCGAGCAGGGCAAGTGCAAGAATTATCCACGAGGCAGTCCTGGCTGCCTTAAACTCCCGGCGCATTGCGGACCTCATGGCACCGGCGGAGTCCTGGCGCTTTAGCGATGGTGATGGCTCCGGGCGGGCTCTGGCGATGTAGATTGCGGTGGCTGCAAAGAGTAGCGCAGCAGCCCAGCCTTCCCAGGCAGTTGCCCAGGTAGAGCCAGTAGCTAGCAGCTCGGTCAGGTGCGAGACAGGCATCCCCTGCTGGAGCTGGTAGGTCGCTGACTGTGACAGGCTCAGCAGCCACCATCCCAGCGCACAGCCGCATGCGAAGAGTGCGCAGAATGCTCCTGCCCAGCTCCTCCTGCGGACCCCGGGGAAGAAGAGGACTGGAAGGATGCGGTGCGCAAGTCGGGCTGCAGACTTCTCTCCTGCCCCGGGGTCGGGAACAACGGTGGGCTGCCTGGCGGGAGAGTTATCCTTCTGCATGTCGTCCCTCGTCTTCGGCGGGGCGCAACAGGCTGGGATTGACCGGCTCTCCCGGAAAGTCCCCTGCGTGTCGGCGGGAGGGCCGCCTGCGTCTTCCGTCTGAGGCTGCAGGCAGTTTGGGTGCGGCGATTTCCAGCAGGTCTCCCAGGGTGTCCCACCCAAAGAGTTCCTTCCCCATCCGCACAAGTTCAACAAAACAGGCAGCTGTTGCCTCAGCGTCGGCAAGGGCGCGGTGTGGGTGGCGGTGCTGAACTGAGCAGCGTTCACATAACCGCTCAAGGCCAATTGTGTCCTTGAGTTTCCAGATTGCAGCTGCCATTCTGCTGGTGTCCAGGCTGTCAGCCTGAAGCGGATGTCCGAGTGCTGTGGAGATGAGCCGGGTATCAAATCCGTCTGGGCTGTGCTCCACCAGAACGCTGCCGGCGGCAAATTCTTC
>JAJZMA010000082.1 GCA_021850405.1 bacterium | reverse complement strand
ATGGTGCCCGACCGTTTCCGCCTTGGGGCGTCCACCCTGCTGAACGATGTCCTGATGCAGCGGGCAAAGGAACTCTCTGGTTGCTATCAGTCCGATGTCTACTACAGCGAGGCGTGAGACAGTGAGTGTTGGAGACAAGACCGTGCGGTCGCTCGACATGCCTGTCTCTCCTGAGGCTGTGGACGCCTCATCTACTGCTCTGGAGCGCGCTGCTCCGTTCCGGATGGAGTATGCCTCCGCACCTGAGTCGACCTCGATTATCTCCATCGCGCCGCAGTACGGACTGTTTATCAACGGTGTCATGACCGATGGTGCCTCAGCCAGAAGACCGGTAGTTAATCCGGCAACCGAAGAGGTGCTGTGCCATACCACCGATGCAACATCTGCTGACGTGGAAAAGGCGGTCGCGGCGGCTGAGAGCGCGTTTGGGAAGTGGCGCCGCCTGGCGCCCTCTGAGCGGGCAAAGTACATATTCCGGCTGGCGCGGATCCTGCAGGAGCGTTCCCGGGAGTTTGCAGTTCTGGAGACAGTCAATGGGGGCAAGCCGATCCGCGAATCGCGGGATGTGGACATCCCGCTTTCGGCGGCGCACTTTTTCTACTACGCGGGGTGGGCAGACAAACTGGAATGGGCGTTTCCCAATCGTCGGGTAGAGCCGGTTGGGGTAGTGGGGCAGATAATCCCCTGGAACTTTCCCCTCATGATGCTGGCATGGAAGATTGCTCCTGCGCTTGCAGCAGGCAACACCGTAGTACTTAAACCTGCAGAGACCACTCCGCTTACGGCACTTCTGTTTGCGGAAGTTTGTCAGCAGGCTGGCCTTCCAGATGGCGTGGTCAATATCCTGACTGGTGCAGGAGGGACGGGCCGCGCCATTGTCGAGCATCCAGAAATACGGAAAATTGCATTCACCGGGTCTACCGAAGTGGGCAAGGGCATTGCCCGTGCGCTCGCAGGGTCGGATAGACGGCTGACCCTGGAACTCGGGGGCAAGGCCGCCAACATTGTCTTTGCGGACGCCCCGCTGGACCAGGCAGTAGAAGGGGTTATCAACGGAATCTATTTCAACCAGGGGCATGTCTGCTGTGCCGGCAGCCGGTTGCTGCTCCAGGAATCGGTCGCAGAGAATTTTCTGGGAAGACTGCGGCGGCGGATGGAGATGCTGCGGGTTGGGGATCCACTCGACAAGAACACTGATGTGGGGGCGATCAACTCGAAGGTCCAGCTGGAGCGGATAGAGGAGCTGGTCGAAGCGGGCAAGGCAGAGGGTGCAGAGCTGTTTCAGCCAGTCTGCCCGTTACCGGGGAAGGGGTACTGGTTTGCACCGTCCCTCTTTACTGGGGTTAGCACTTCCCACCGGATTGCCAGGGAAGAGATTTTTGGGCCGGTGCTCTCGGTTCTTACCTTTCGGACCCCTGCTGATGCGGTGGCAAAGGCCAATAATACTGCCTATGGGCTCAGTGCAGGTGTCTGGACGGACAAGGGTTCCCGTGTCCTCTGGATGGCCCAGCGGCTGCGTGCCGGTGTGGTGTGGGCCAACACATACAACAAGTTTGATCCCGCCTCCCCGTTTGGTGGCTACCGTGAGTCAGGCTATGGGCGAGAGGGCGGGTGGCATGGTCTGTTGCCGTACGTGGAGCTTTCAGACTGATGGCGACCAAGGTTGCAAAAACCTACAAGCTCTACATTAATGGGGCCTTTGTGCGCTCCGAGTCGGGACGCTCCCGCGCGATTGCGCATCCAAAGCTCAAGGATACGAACATACCAGCTGGCTCGCGCAAGGATTTCCGCGATGCTGTGCGGGCTGCGCGAACGGCCTGGCCCGGCTGGGCCTCAAAGACAGCGTACAATCGCGGCCAGGTCGTCTACCGGATGGCTGAGGTGCTCGAGTCGAGGAGAGCGGAGTTTATTGATCTGCTCGGTGGGGGCAGGGCTGCCGCCGCTGAGGTGACTGACTCCGTGGCGCTGCTGGTCTGGTACGCAGGTATATGCGACAAGATAACCCAGGTCGCGGGTAGTGTGAACCAGGTTGCGGGCCCTTATCTCAGTGTCAGCATTCCTGAATCTACGGGTGTCGTGACGGTTTTTGCGCCAGATACGCCAGGTCTCTATGGTCTTGTCCAGCATGCGGCTGCAGCGCTGGCAGGAGGCAACCCAGTTGTGGCAGTCACCTCTGAACGGCTGCCCATTGCGGGTCTGGCATTCGCCGAGGTGATTGCGACCAGTGACGTTCCTGCTGGGGTATTCAACATCATCTCTGCCAGTCGGCAGGAACTGCTCTCCTGGGTTGCGACGCATCGCGATGTAAACGCAATAGATGTTTCTGGCTGTACAGATGAACAGCGCAAGCTTGTTGAAGAGAAAGCTGCTGAATCGGTGGTTCGCGTTGTGAACTGGCAGGGCAGAGAGCCATCCCCATACCTGGTTTCCTCTTTTATGGAAGTAAAGACTACCTGGCACCCAGTCGGAGTTTGAGTCGCAACAGGGGCGAGGTTCGTTCTGCCGCAGGCAGCTTTTCCCCAATGGCTACAATAGCCGCACCTTCCCGTCCTGCGAACGCACAATTGGGCGTATTCTGGTCCCAAGCTCGTGCCCGACGGCCCCTTGTCCCCCGAGTCTGCTTTGCTGACGGCACATTCTTCAATTTCCTGGTCATACTCTTGTCAGATCTAGATGCTCCAGCGTAACCCGCGCAAACCGCCCCTCTCCCCTTGTGGTTGCGGTTATACGGTTAATTCTGCCGCAGGAGCAGGCATTCAGACCTGGGTGCGCAGGCCCGCACGGTGGGCCCGGATCTTGTCGGCCAGCTCCTGGATTCCCCCAGCCTGGGTGAGGCGAAT
Organism: bacterium; assembly: GCA_021850405.1. Classification (GTDB taxonomy): domain Bacteria; phylum Chloroflexota; class Dormibacteria; order Aeolococcales; family Aeolococcaceae; genus JAJZMA01. The sequence goes on along the minus strand of JAJZMA010000082.1, from coordinate 1,184 downwards.
TACAAGCGGTTCTTTGGGGGATGCAGGCTGCTGCACCTGCCTGACGGTGAAAATGCCAGCTGCAATCCATTCCATCTCACTCCAGAACCTGGACGCTGGGCGGCTGAGCGGGTGCACGCAGAGCGCGCTGCAACCCCCCGAAACGGTCAGGATCGCCGTCATGGTATTACTGTCCAGGTCTTTCGGGTTTGCAATCTTTCTAGCAATGCTGGGCGATTCACTGAAGGACTGGGGGAGCAGGTGGAGGACGCTGCCTGCCTCCAGGTTAAGCTGGTCCTTCCCGGATGTGGCCAGCCGCAGTCCCCGGTAGAGCGGCGGAGCGGCTGGCGGAGATGCTTCCAGAGCTGTGAGCAGGCTCGCAGCCATACGGTGGTAGCCGAGCCCCCACTTTTGCAGTTTCCTTGTGTCCTGGGACAGGGCTGCTTCCAGGCAGGATCTCATAGCATAAGCATTGGTTTGCCAGGAATTTATAGCGGCACATAAATATATGAATTCCTGTGAGTGTCGATGCTGGTCCATGATCCGCTCAAAGGCAGCCAGGTCTGCGTTTCTGGTCTTGCCACGCGCATTTGTAAGCTCTTCTGCCCATGGCGCGGTACCCCACACATCGAGGGCAAGCAAGCGCTCCAGGGCTATGCGGTCCGCAATCCGGGTGGTGACTGGGGACAGCTGTGGGAGCGTCAGCGGCTGCGCAAGGCCCTTGGCCGCCTCAGGCTTTCGCTCCCAGACCCGCGAGGCGCAGAAGGAGAGGAACGAAACTACCCTGGCAGCGCTTATGGCATCAGGCCCAGTAAACTGGGGCGTTACCTCGCCCTGCGGCCCTGAGGGCAGTTCAGGCATCGCTGTGGGCGGGCTTTTGCATGCTGGCCTACTCCTTCAAGAAGCGCTCGGGCTGCAGTGTCTTGCCCCTAAATCATCCTGCTGGCTCATAGGTATAGCACCTGAGATGGCTGGCATAAGGCGTGTTACTGTGCCGTTGCGACCCTGCAATTTTTATCCCCTCCTCTCCGGTCAGGGACGCGAAACGATCCCGCGACCATAGGACGATAGGGGGAGTTGCCAGTGTGGTAGAGAAGAAACCGGGAGTGCGCAGGCGCGGTGGAGCGGACAGATGCTGCCCTGCCTGCTCCTTGCCCGGCACTGGTCCGCAGACCCGGGTGGCTGCATGGGGATGTGGCAAGTTG